>CALZHV010000037.1 GCA_945787485.1 uncultured Lachnospiraceae bacterium | reverse complement strand
TATATGGTGCACATTTGGACGGAGGAGAATTCTACGATAAGGATTTCACCATGCCGACAGCATTTCTGATAGGTAATGAAGGTAATGGACTGAGTGATGAGATAAGCAGATGTTCAACTGATTTAATAAAAATTCCGATGGCGGGCAAAGTTGAGTCCTTAAATGCTGCGATATCTGCAACGGTTTTAGCCTATGAGGTTATGAGACAAAGAAGAAAAAAATAAAATAAAAAAATTGGAATATTTTTCTGCATCCCGAATATATATTATATGTACACATGTGGTATATAAGGAGGAGAAAGATGACAGAGAAAATGTTAAATAACAATCAGGTAATTGTTGCAGGGGAAATAGTATCAGATTTTAGGTTCAGCCATGAAATATTTGGAGAAGGTTTTTATATGGTTGATTTAATCGTTAGCAGATTAAGTGATGCACATGATATTATTCCGTTAATGGTATCGGAAAGATTATTTGATGTAAATAATTCTCATATTGGAGATAAGGTTATAGCTAAAGGCCAATTCAGATCTTATAATAAACATGAAGAAAATAAAAACAGATTAATTCTTTCGGTTTTTGTAAGAGAAATAGAACTTATCGATGAGGAAGATGAGAGAGATAATAAGCCTAATCAAATATATTTAGATGGCTACATATGTAAGGAGCCTGTTTACAGAATGACTCCGCTTGGAAGAGAAATTGCTGATATTTTGTTGGCAGTAAACAGAGCATACGGGAAATCGGATTATATACCTTGCATTTGTTGGGGAAGAAATGCAAGATTTGCAGGAAAACTTGCTGTGGGCGAGCATGTAGCTGTATGGGGAAGAATACAAAGCAGGGAGTACCAGAAAAAGATAGGAAATGACGAAATTGTAAATAAAGTAGCATATGAAGTATCAGCAAGTAAAATGGAATGTTTAGAATGATTGACACAAAATAAAGTATATGCTATTATGTGAATGACCATATATGTGTACGTGGTTATATGATTATAATGTGAGTAGAGGTGCAATGTTTAAGAGTAGCATAGGTGATAACTTAGATTAGATGAAGCTATGTGAAAGGAAAGATTGCCGAAGGATGATAATTGTCTAAGAATTTGTTGTCCTGGTTATGCAGTTAATAGCTGTATGACTGTCATCGTGAGATGGAGCGCTACTGATGAAATAAAAGGTATTATTTCGGGTTGGCACTTTGTCGTAGTCAACCCGTTCTTTTTTTATGTGGGCGCAAAAAATTATATTTTAGGAGGAAATTAGCATGGCAATTTTTACAGGTTCAGGAGTAGCAATAGTAACACCATTTAAAGAAAATGGTGATGTGGATTACGATCGTTTCAGAGATTTGATTGAATTTCATATCAAAAATGGTACAGATTGTATTATAGTATGCGGTACGACAGGAGAGTCATCAACATTAACGCATGAGGAACATCTTGAATGTATAAGATTTTGTACGGAAGTAGTAAATAAGAGAATACCTGTTGTTGCAGGCACAGGCTCAAACTGTACCGAGACAGCTGTATATTTATCACAGGAAGCAGAAAAATATGGTGTAGACGGTCTTCTTCTTGTAACACCTTATTACAATAAGGCAACGCAGAAAGGTCTTATCAATCATTTTTCAACAGTTGCGGCAAGTGTTTCTGTACCAATTATTCTTTACAATGTTCCAAGCAGAACAGGAGTAAATATTCAGCCTGAAACAGCTGTTTATCTTGCAAAAAATGTTGATAATATCGTTGCAATCAAAGAAGCATCAGGTAATATTTCACAGGTGACAAAGTTAGCTGCACTTGCAGATGGCTGTATTGATATTTATTCAGGAAATGATGACCAGGTAGTTCCGTTGCTTTCACTTGGAGGAAAGGGAGTTATTTCTGTAATAGCAAACATAGCACCACAGCAGACTCATGATATGGTAGCAAAATATCTTGAAGGCGATGTTGCAGGCTCATTGGAATTACAGTTAAAATCTATTGAGCTTTGTGATGCATTGTTCTGCGAAGTAAATCCAATTCCTGTTAAGAAAGCTGTAGAATTGATGGGTATGTGCGGAGGAACACTTAGAATGCCACTTTCAGAGATGGAGCCTGCCAATGCACAAAGACTTGAAAAGGCAATGAGAGATTACGGTCTCGAGTTTTAAACAGGTATTATATAGAAAATGTAAATATATTACAGGAGGACATTATGGTTAGGATAATCATGCATGGCTGCAATGGTAAAATGGGTCAGATAATTACAGGAATATGTAAAGAAGATTCTGATGTTAATATCGTTGCAGGTATTGATGTAATAGACAATAGAGAAAATGGATATCCTGTTTTTACGGATATTGAAAAGTGTGATGTTGAAGCTGATGTAATAATCGATTTTGCTACAGCTTCCGCAGTAGATAAATTATTGGATTATTCAAAAAGCAGAAAGATTCCGGTTGTTCTTTGTACAACAGGTCTTTCACCTGAGCAGGTAAATAAGGTTTCAGTTACATCAAATGATGTTGCTGTATTAAAATCAGCTAACATGAGTCTTGGCATTAATACAATAATGAAATTGTTACAGGATGCCGCAAATGTATTTGCACCTGCAGGATATGATATAGAAATTGTCGAGAAGCATCATAATCAAAAGATTGATGCTCCTTCGGGAACTGCAATTGCTTTGGCAGATTCTATCAATGAAGCAAGAAACAATGAATATGAATATATTTACGACCGTTCACAGGTAAGAAAAAAGAGAGATAAAAAAGAATTAGGTATCTCAGCAGTGCGTGGTGGTACAATTGTTGGCGAGCATGAAGTAATATTTGCAGGAATCGATGAAGTGATTGAAATCAAGCATACAGCATACTCAAAATCCGTATTTGCAAAGGGTGCTGTTGAGGCAGCAAAATTCCTTGCCGGAAAAGGTCCGGGTATGTATGATATGTCAGATGTAATCGGTTAGGAGATAAGATGTATCAGGATAATATAGTACTTTGTAGTGCATCTAAATACACTCAGAAATATTATTTGAACGAAGATTTTGATAATCTTCCTGATGAAATAAAAAAAGAACTTCAAATCATGTGTGTCTTATTTACAGAGGATGTGGGTGGTGTTATCATTCTTCAATTTGATAAAGATGGTAATCTTACCATTGAGACAGAAGCATTTGAAGAAGATATTTTATATGATGAGATTGGCAGTGTATTAAAGGTTAAACAGCTACAAAATACAAAGAAAGAATTGTTTGAACAGCTTGAGCAATATTTTCAAGCTTTCTTTTAAGGAGTAAATATGTTATTTGCAATAGATGTTGGAAATACAAATATCACAATCGGATTGTTTGACGGTAAAAAGCTGCTTCATACGTTTCGTATGACAACAGGTACTGCTAGAACATCTGATGAATATGGTGTATTTCTTGCTGATTTATTAGGATTAAAAAATATGAATGTGAATGTAATAGATGCGGTTATTATTTCATCTGTTGTTCCAAAGGTTATGCATTCACTGACTAATGGTGTAATCAAATATTTAAATGTTAATCCTATAATAGTAGCACCGGGAATCAAGACAGGAATAAATGTTACCATACCAAATCCAAAGGCATTAGGTTCAGACAGACTTGTTGATGCAGTAGCTGCATATGAGTTATACGGAGGACCTTGTATAGTCGTTGATTTTGGAACGGCAACAACTCATGATTTGGTATTGGGAGACGGTTCATTTCATTCAGGTGTGACATCACCGGGTATCAGACTTGCGGCAAGTGCACTTTGGAGCGGAGCTGCAAAGCTTCCTGAAATTGAAATAAAAAAACCTGAGTCTATTTTGGCAAGGGATACGGTCAGCAGCATGCAGGCAGGTGTATTCTACGGGTATATTGGTCAGACAGAATACATTATTACTAAAATGAAAGAAGCCGCAAAGCTTGATAATATAAAAGTTATTGCAACGGGTGGATTAGGAAAGCTGATATCTGAAAATACAGATAAAATTGACATATACGATCCTAACCTTACTTTGCAGGGATTAAGATTAATTTATGAAAAACAATAATAAAAGCGAATAGGTGAAATATGATTGATTTTAATAATAAAATAATATTGGCACCAATGGCAGGTATATGTGACCTGCCATTTCGTTTACTGTGTAAAGAACAGGGATGCGATATCCTTTATACGGAGATGGTAAGTGCTAAAGGCATGTATTACAATAATAAAAATACGGGTCCGCTTATTATGACTGATGAAAGGGAAAAACCGGTAGGTGTTCAATTGTTCGGAAGCGAGCCGGAGCTTATGGCGGACCAGGCGGTAAGACTCGAAGATAAGGGATTTGCATTTATTGATATTAATATGGGATGCCCTGTTCCAAAGATTGTAAACAATGGTGAAGGCTCAGCATTGATGAAAAAACCGGAATTGATAGGTGATATTGTATATGCAATAAGCAATAAATGTAAATTGCCTGTTACAATTAAGATCCGTGCAGGATTTACCGCGGATTCAATAAATGCTCCTGAAGTTGCCAAAATCGCACAACAGGCAGGTGCAAGTGCAATTGCTGTACACGGAAGAACAAGAGAACAATATTATCAGGGGAAAGCAGATTGGGATGTAATAAAGCAGGTAAAAGAAAATGTTTCGATACCCGTTATAGGAAACGGAGATGTATGCTCCGGCGAAGATGTAGTAAAAATGAAACAGATAACAGGCTGTGACAGTGTAATGATTGGCAGAGCTGCAAAGGGAAATCCTTGGATATTTGCAGAAGTAAAACATTATCTGAGCAAAGGAGAACATCTAAAAAGACCTGATATAGAAGAAATTAAAGAAATGATGCTTAGACATGCTCAAATGATGATTGATTATAAAGGCGAGTTTACAGGTATACATGAAATGCGAAAGCATGTTGCATGGTATACGCAGGGACTGAAAGATTCTGCAAAATTAAGAGCAAGTGTTAATTCAGTAGAATCTTATGAAGCATTAAAAGATTTAATAAATGCTTCGTTGTAATAAAATGCTTAATGATTTATAATGGTTTGATAATAAAAGGAATATGTGTTTATTCGCTTTTTGTAACAGGCACTTTAAGCAAATTGCTTGAAATGCCTGTTTTTTTGTACATATCTTTATATTCATCGCTTGAAAGAGATACAATATAATTTTTAATATATTTTTTGTTATGTCCTAATGCCTGCAAAGTGTCGGCAGCCTTGTTATATGCTACGGCAGCTTCAATTTCGCAGTCGTATCGACCAACTATATAATTTCCGTTTATGTGTATAAGTGTTTCGTAGTAAACGATACCTTTTTTTTCTTTTTTCTGAACTCCCATATAATTATTTAAAATTTTTATATTGGAATATCTAAAGTCATATTTATCGGAATTTACCATGATATAGTCACGTCCATATACAGCAAACGGTCTTACGCCATATCTGCTTAATATCTTATATTGACTCCCGTAATTGCTGATATATAAATAACCGCCTTTTTTTCCTATCTTGTGTCTTGCATAGAAAAATAAATCATCACGATCAAATTTAAGAATTTCTTTTTCATTTAGATAATACTCAAAATAATTATGTCGCAAATAAATTGGTGTACCGAAATATATGTTGTTATCTCTGAAATTTAGAAGAATAATAAATTTGTCGTGGCCAATCGAAAAACTGTCATTGTATGAATCTATGCTGATTGTTAAATCGGACAGTATAAGTCGTGCTTCGTGATACACTTTTTGAGCAGCATTAATGTCAGAAAAACTGCCAAGGCTAATATGCTTGGACTTATGTGTGGTAGAAACTCTGTATGATGCGTCTCCGTTTTTTAATGTAGTTGTATATATACCTTGGATATTCGACATTGTTGCGGCCTCATTTATTAATATAATTAATGACTATAGTATAAATGTTTTATTGTTATAATGCAAATTGTATAATATATACAAATTTTATTAATTTACTTGACCTGTGAGTATTATTTAATTATAATTTAGCTGTATTATGTAATTGTTTTGTAACAAAATTGAAATGATTGCAAGAAGGAGTTTATCTATGAAATTTAACAAGCTTAAATTACAGGGGATGAAACAGAATATTGTAGAATACATTAAGAATAATACAAAAGCGGTTGCAGGCATGGTCGTTGGTACCTTACTTGCTGTTGCATGCATTTCAAGTCTTACAGCCCGTGCGGCAGAGAAGGATACTTCTGTTGGAATTATGATGACGCTTTCGGATGTTGCCGGGGAGACAAAGCCTTTTTATGGTAACAAGTTCAAAAAGATAGCTATTACATATGATGAAATGTTGGCGGGCAATTATGAGGCTGAACAGCTTGCAAGAATCGAAAAGTCAGAAAAACGTATAGAAGAAATTCTTCTGTCACGTAATAATCAGGATAAAAGAGATCAGGCAGCGCTTGAGCTTTTAACAGCAACAATAGCTGAAGACGAGCCTGCATCGACAGTAGTAGTAACAGCACCATCAGCTGCACCAATATATGTAGACGATTATGGTTCATATGAATATGTCGGAGAATTCGTTCTTACAGGTTATTGCCCATGTGCAATTTGCTGTGGGGCATATAGCAATCCTGCCAATCCTATCACTGCAAGTGGTACAGTTGCAACAGCAGGAAGAACAGTTGCGGCCGATACATCAGTACTTCCGTTCTTTACACAGATTGCCATTAACGGACAGCAATATGTTGTAGAAGACAGAGGTGGAGCTATTAAAGGTAACAGAATTGATATATTCTTCAGCTCTCATCAGGAGGCATTGGTTTTCGGAAGAAGAACAGCGTCTGTATATAAAAAGATATCAGAATAATTATTTCAGGATACTATTTAAATAATATCTAAATAATAATATCTTTTCCGATATTGATGATAAACACAGAAAAAAGGTTTCAGACAATGTTCTGAGACCTTTTTTCCTTGTCATTATAGTTTGGTTGTGTTATTATCCATGTAGAAAAAATATATAGGAGTAATATAAAATGGAGCTTATATACAAAAGTACAAGAAATTCAAAGGAAACAGCAACAGCATCAATGGCTATTTTAAAAGGTCTTGCAAACGAAGGCGGTTTGTTTGTGCCGGACCAAATTCCTGCTTTTGATGTTTCTCTTGAAGAATTAGCAAAGATGGATTATCAGGATGTTGCATATAATGTAATGAAGCTTATGCTTACTGATTTTACAGAAGAAGAGTTAAGACATTGTATTAACAGTGCATATGATGATAAATTTGATACAAAGGAAATTGCTCCTCTTGTAAAGAAAGCCGGTGCATATTATCTTGAGTTGTTCCATGGTTCAACAATAGCATTTAAGGATATGGCTTTATCGATTCTTCCATATTTACTTACAACATCAGCTAAGAAAAATGATGTAAAAAATGAAATCGTCATTCTTACAGCAACATCAGGTGATACAGGAAAAGCTGCATTAGCAGGTTTTGCAGATGTTCCGGGAACAAAGATTATAGTATTTTATCCAAAGAACGGTGTAAGTCCTATTCAGGAAAAGCAGATGGTAACTCAGAAGGGCGAAAACACATTTGTTGTAGGTATAACAGGAAACTTTGATGATGCACAGACAGGTGTTAAAAAGATGTTCTCAGATGTCAGCCTTGGAGAATATCTTGCATCAAAGGGATATCAGTTCTCATCAGCAAATTCAATTAATATTGGTCGTTTAGTGCCACAAATGGTTTATTATGTATATGCATATACAAGACTTGTGGCAGCAGGAGACATAAAGGCGGGAGATAAGATAAATGTAGTAGTACCAACAGGTAATTTTGGTAATATTCTTGCTGCTTATTATGCAAAAGAAATGGGACTTCCAATAAATAAGTTTATATGTGCATCAAATGAAAATAAAGTATTGTTTGATTTCTTTGCATCAGGTACATATGACAGAAACAGAGATTTTATCCTTACAACATCTCCATCAATGGATATACTTATTTCAAGTAATCTTGAAAGACTTATTTATAAGATTGCCGGAAATGATGCAGCTAAGAATAAGGAGTTGATGAAGGCCCTTACAGAAAAAGGTGTATATACAATAACGGATGAAATGAAAAATAATTTGTCTGAGTTTTACGGAAATTATGCAAATGAAGCTGAGACAAGTGCTACTATTAAGAAGGTATACGAATCAGACGGATATATTATGGATACTCATACAGCTGTTGCTGCAACAGTATTCGAAAAGTATACAAAGGAAACAGGTGATAAAACACCGACAGTTATAGCTTCAACAGCAAGTCCATACAAATTTACAAGAAGCGTTATGAATTCTATTGACAGTGCATATGATTCACAGAGTGATTTTGAACTTGTAGATGAGTTAAACCGTATTTCCAAAGTTAAGATACCACAGGCTATAGAAGATATCAGAACAGCGCCTGTAAGACATGATACAGTATGTGACAAAGAAGAAATGCTTGACGTTGTTAAGAAGTTTCTTGGAGTATAATATATAAATATTAATCATTAAATAAAAGACAGTTCGTTTGTACCATCCTGTCTATAAAAAAAACCAGGACTAGTCATTTAGGGATATACCGTAAGTGCATGTTCTCGTGTACTTACGGTTTTTTTACTGTATGGAAAAGTTCTCTGAATTTTAATGTTTTATAAAAAGTGTGTGGGAAAGTTCTTTGAATTTCCTGTAAAAAAGAAAGGAATAAAAATGTATTGTTTAAAAACTAATTCTTGCTTTGACAGTGCACATTTTCTTAAAGGATATGAAGGAAAATGCGCAAATATACATGGTCACAGATGGGATGTATGTATAGAAGTATACGGTGAAAATCTCGAGGAGCATGGTAATACAAGAGGAATGATAGTTGATTTTTCCAAATTAAAAGGTGATTTAAGACATTTAACAGAAAATTTAGACCATTGTTTAATAATAGAAAAAAACAGTTTAAAGCCTACGACAAAACAGGCGTTGCTTGATGAAAATTTTAAAATTGTGGAAGTCGATTTCAGACCTACGGCAGAAAATTTTTCAAAGTATTTTTTTGATGAAATGTCTTCAATGGGATACAAGGTAAAATGTGCAACAGTGTATGAGACTCCAAATAACTGTGCAAGCTATGGAGAATAACATGGGAAAATTTAAAGTTGTAGAAATGTTTTCAAGTATTAATGGCGAAGGGCAGAAAGCGGGTCAGCTTGCTTATTTTGTAAGGTTTGCAGGATGTAACCTTAGATGTTCATATTGTGATACCATGTGGGCAAATGAAAAAAATGTACCGTTCCTATTAATGAGTGAAGAAGAAATATATGAAAAAATCAAAGAATCAAACATTCATAATATAACCTTAACCGGCGGTGAGCCTCTTTTACAACAAAATATTGACAGGCTGCTTAAGCTTTTATCAAGAGATGAAAGTCTTAATATAGAGATAGAAACAAACGGTTCAATTGATATTAAAGAATTGAAAAAAATTAGTGATAAAATTTCCTTTACGCTTGATTACAAGTTGCCGGGTTCAGGTATGGATTCGTTTATGAATATGGATAATTATGAAGTAATAGGGAAAAATGATACAGTTAAGTTTGTTGTGTCTGATAAAAATGATTTGGATAAAACAAAGCAAATTATAGAAAAATATAAGCTTACGGATAAAACGGCGGTTTATATAAGCTCATCATTTAATTCAATAAAACCGGAACAAATTGTTGAATATATGTTAAAGGAAAATATGAATGGAGTCAGGCTGCAGTTACAGATGCATAAATACATCTGGGAGCCGGATAGAAAGGGAGTATAAAAATGGCTATAGATAAGGACGCTATTAAAGAGCATATAAAAGGAATTTTGATAGCATTAGGCGATGATCCTGAAAGAGAAGGACTTAAAGATACACCGGATAGAGTTGCAAGGATGTATGAAGAAGTCTTTGAAGGAATGAACTATACAAATGATGAGATAGCTGCTATGTTTGATAAATCATTTGAGCAGCCGGGATGTGATTCATCAGATATGGTGTTGGTAAAGGATATAGAGGTATTTAGTTATTGTGAGCATCATATGGCATTAATGTATGATATGAAAGTATCAGTTGCTTATATTCCAAATGGAAAGGTAATTGGACTTAGTAAAATTGCAAGAATTGCGGATATGGTAGCAAAAAGATTGCAGCTTCAGGAAAGAATAGGCAGTGATATAGCATATATTATGTCAAAGGCCACAGGCTCTTCGGATGTTGCGGTTGTTATAGAGGGCTCTCACAGCTGTATGACAGCAAGAGGAATAAAAAATAACAGCTCAAAAACAATTACGACAACGTTAAAAGGTAAGTTTGAGACTGATATTGCTCTGCAAAACAGGCTGTTTATGTCTTTAAATCACGGGGTAAAATAAAATATATTGAAAGCTTATAAGTTATATGCAAAAAAATAAAAGTAATATATGGAAAAAAATAAAAGTTAAAAATAATAAATAGAAAAGTAAACAAAAAAGTAAACAAAAAAGTAAACAAAAAAATAAACAGAAAGGAACATATGATATGAAAAATAAAGAAGAAGCAGTTGTGGTATTTAGTGGTGGACAGGACAGTACTACATGTTTGTTATGGGCAATGAAAAAGTATAAAAAGGTGTATGCCGTTTCTTTTGACTATAATCAAAGACATAAGCTTGAGCTTGAATGTGCGAAAGAAATATGTAAGAAATTCGATATAGAACATACGATAATGGATATGTCTCTTTTAAATCAATTAGCTCCAAATTCTCTCACTAGAGATGACATTAAGGTTGATGAAAATGCACCAAAGGATGCTCCGCCTAACAGCTTTGTTGATGGAAGAAATCTTGTTTTTCTTACATTTGCGGCAATATTTGCAAAGCAAAAGGGAATTACTGATATTATAACAGGGGTGTCACAAAGTGATTTTTCGGGATATCCGGATTGCAGGGATGTATTTATAAAATCATTAAATACAACTTTAAATTTGTCAATGGACTATGAATTTGATATAATAACTCCATTGATGTGGATTGACAAAATAGCTACTTGGGAGATGGCCGACAAATTAGGCGGATTCGATGTAATTAGAAATATGACTCTTACATGCTACAATGGAATCAAGGGCGATGGATGCGGAAATTGCCCTTCCTGTAAGCTTCGAAAGAAAGGGTTAGATGCATATTTATTAAAGAAAAATAATGCACAGGTGTAAAGGTAATAATGAGAAGATTGTTATTTATAATCAATCCAAACGCAGGACGAACAGCTATAAAAATTGATTTGTTTGAAATAATAATGATTTTTTCAAATAACGGTTATGAAGTTGTAACTTATCCGACAACAGGACCCGGTGATGCTGCCAGAAAAGTCAGAATTGATGGAAATAAATATGATTTGATAGTTTGTGCCGGTGGTGACGGAACAGTGGAAAACACAATTTCCGGTTATATGGAAATGGGAGAGAAAAAGGTTCCGATAGGGTATATTCCGGTAGGTACAACAAATGATTTTGCAAGAAGTCTGAAGATTCCCCGAAGACCGCTTGAAGCTGCCGAGTATATTATGAATGGAGTGCCAAGTTACATAGACGTCGGACGTTTTGTGGATAAATATTTTATCTACATCGCTGCATTTGGAGTTTTTACTGATATTTCGTACAGTACCAATCAGTCATTAAAGAAAATAATGGGCCATTCTGCATATGTTGTTGAGGCATTACGAAATATAACAAATTATAAAACCTACAACATAATTGCAGACTTAGATGATATCAGAATTACCGGTGAATATATTTACGGAATGATAACTAATTCATTTTCAGTTGCCGGATTTAAAATTCGCGGCTCCAAGCATGTATCTTTAAATGATGGCAAATTTGACTGCCTTTTTATTAAGAAACCGCAGACTCCAACAGAATTGCAAGCGGTAATTACGGCTATAGTGTCAAATGACATAACTGACAATGAGCTTTTCTTTGAATGCAAGGCATCTAAGGTTACAATTAGATGTGAAGATGAGATTGCATGGACTATCGATGGTGAGTATGGTGGCAATTTAAAAGAAGCAGTAATAATAAATCAACAGCAGGCTGCAGGAATTTATCTTGATAAAGGATATTCATTTGCCGATGAAGCATTGGCTACGCTTGATTATTCAAGTCTTGTATATGATGCGGATGCAGATGACAATTATTTCGACAGCTGGGATTAATTTAAGAACCTCCAAAAGAATTTGGATAAGTAATATCCGGATGAATATTTTGGAGGTTTTTAATTGCTTGCCTTTTTTTAGTAATGGTAATATAATATTTATAATTGTGTGTAAAATAAGGAGGAAACAATGGGAAAATATTTTGGGACAGATGGATTTCGCGGAGAGGCAAATGTTAAGCTTACAGTAGAACATGCCTATAAAGTTGGCAGATACCTTGGTTACTATTTTTGCAAACAAAAAAATAATGGGGAAAGAGCACGAATAGTAATTGGTAAAGATACAAGAAGATCAAGCTATATGTTTGAGTATTCTCTTGTTGCAGGAATAACTGCAAGTGGTGCGGATGCATATTTGATGCATGTTACACCTACACCTAGTGTATCATACATAGTAAGAGCAGATGAATTTGACTGCGGAATAATGATTTCAGCAAGTCATAATCCATTTTATGATAACGGAATAAAGATTATAAACAATCAGGGCGCTAAGATGGATGCGGCAGTTGAAAAGGAAATAGAAGATTACATAGATGGAATCATACCTGAAATTCCTTTGGCTACAAAGGAAAATATAGGCAGGACAACTGATTATTCTATGGGAAGAAACAGATATATCGGTTATCTTATGACTGTGCCAAGCAGATCATTTAAAAATCTTAAGGTTGGTCTTGATTGTGCAAATGGTGCGTCATCAACCGTTGCTAAAGCTGTTTTTGATGCCCTGGGGGCAAAAACTTATGTGATAAACAATGAGCCGGATGGAATCAATATAAATACAGACTGTGGTTCTACCCATATAGAAGGCTTACAAAAATTTGTTGTGGATAACGGACTTGATGTCGGATTTGCATATGATGGAGATGCTGACAGATGTCTTGCAGTTGATGAAAAAGGTAATCTTGTGGATGGAGATGCAATTTTGTATGTTTGCGGAAAGTATCTCAAAGAACAGGGAAGACTAAACAATAATACAGTTGTAACAACTGTTATGTCTAATCTTGGCTTGTACAAAGCTTTTGATGCAGAAGGAATAGAGTATGCAAAAACTGCAGTTGGAGACAAATATGTATATGAATGCATGATGGAAGAGGGCTACATTTTAGGTGGCGAGCAGAGCGGACATATTATTTTCTCAAAAAATGCAAGAACAGGAGACGGAGTTCTTACATCCTTGAAGCTCATGGAGGTAATGATAGAGAATAAAGCAAAGATGTCGGATTTGACAAGAGATTTAAAGATTTATCCACAGCTTCTTGAAAATGTTAAGGTAAACAGCAAAAAGGAAGTAATGGAAGATGAAGCTGTACTTGCCAGTGCAAAAAAAGTTGAAGAAGAGCTTGGAGATAACGGAAGAATTTTACTTAGAGAAAGTGGTACTGAACCGCTAATCAGAGTAATGGTTGAGGCAGAAACAGATGAACTATGTAAAAAATATGTTGATCAGGTAGTTTCTGTTATTAAAGAAAGACATTAGTTCATAATAATTGACATTCGGTGTATGGACATAAAGGATTATTTTTATGAAGAACAAACTTAGAAAATTAGAGACAACACTCATATTTGTCGTAAAGGTAGTAATGTACTTTATACTGTTTTGGATATTTTACGGTGCATATGCCAGAGAAAACTGGCCATTGCTGCAACCGTCAAGAACATCAGTAGTAACAATACTTACCTATCTTGCCATGTCATACATGTTTTCCAACATATATGGAAGATATGACATAGGAAAAAGAAAAAGCAGACCTATTGTTCATTCATTGTTCCTGGCAGAATTTTTTACTGATATCATAACAATGGTAATGCTCTCTGTCATGAATACAAACGAAAAGAATAATCAGACATTTATACTTGAACAGCCTATGCTGCTCATTCCTATACTGATAGCGCAGTATTTGGTAATACTTGCATTTGTGTATATTGGAAATGCGTTATATTTTAAGCTGTATGATCCGGAAAATTGTATTATCATTACTTCTTCAAGCAGAAGCTTTAATGAAATAATACGAGGTGTGAGAAAATATGAATTACAGTATAACGTGACAAAAGTAGCTGATTACAGGGATCCAAATCTTAAAGATTATATTAAAGACCATGACACTGTTTTCATTTATGATGTTCCGATAAAAGAGAGAACTGAAGTGGTAGAGTATTGCTACCAAAACATGAAGAATGTTTTCTTTAATCCTAATATGTCCGATGTTATTGAGATAAATTCAAAACATATTATTTTAGACGATGTTTCCATGTACGGAAGTTATTCAAAGGGACTTACGTTAGAACAAAGAGTGGTAAAAAGAGCTATGGATGTTGTAATATCCGTAATAGCCATTGTTGTTACATCACCAATATTGTTGTTGGCATCATTATTAATAAAGCTTGAAGACAAAGGCCCTATTATTTTCAAGCAAAACAGAGCAACAAGAAACGGTAAGATTTTTT
>CALZHV010000036.1 GCA_945787485.1 uncultured Lachnospiraceae bacterium | reverse complement strand
AGAGTCAACAGATTGAGTATACCCTCAACAATAAGCAGTATGGCTATACCGAAAATGTAAAGAAAATGTCGTATGGAATTTACGGGAATGATTGCAATTTTTTTCTTGATGTTATATATTTTAAATATAGCTTTTTAGATGATGTTCGAAGCGGACATGCCCGCTTTGTTCTAAATTCATTTGTAATTAAAAATATTAAAAATATAATAAAACAGGAGGTATTTTTTATGAACAGATTAAAGGATAAGGTCGCAGTTGTTACAGGTTCTACAAGCGGAATCGGAGTTGGCATAGCCAACCTTTATGCCGCTGAAGGTGCTAAAGTTGTAATATGCGGACGTAGAGAAGAAAAAGGACAGGCTGTTGTTGATAAAATTGTTGAGAATGGTGGAGAAGCTTACTATCACTTTATGGATATTACTTCACCTGAAAGTATCGAGAAGCTTTTCGCTGATACAGCAGAAAAATATGGAAAGATTGATATCCTTGTAAATAATGCTGCCAATGTTGGCTTGAAGGATGGCCGTGTTGATGAGCTTACACTTGAAATGTGGGACAATGTTTTCCAAAGTGACGTGCGTGGAACATTTTATGCTACTAAATGTGTTCTTCCATATATGGAGAAAAATGAAACAGGCGGTTCAATAATAAATATTGGTTCAATGGCTTCTTGTGGAGGAGATCTTGGTTCTACAGCTTATGCATGTGCCAAGGCAGGTGTTGATATGTTGACTCAGTCTACAGCTTTACAATTCGGAAAGAAGAATATCCGTTGTAACTGTGTACGTCCGGGCCTTATTGTTACACCTCAGAATGAGGCATATGTTCCTCAGGCTTTGAAGGATATTTTCCTTAGTAACATTATGGTAAATAGATATGGTTGTCCTGAAGATATAGGACATATGTGTGTATATCTGGCATCAGATGAAAGTAGTTATGTAAGTGGACAGATTATAAATGTAGATGGTGGATTGAATTCACACGTTTCAACAGTTGCACAGTTTAGAGAGCTTAATTCACGTACATGGTAATAAAAATAATATCTGTTTTGACGAGTTGTCAAATTATGCGCATGTAATATAGTTATACAAATGATTGTGCTTGAAAAGTATATTTGATAAAAATTATTTTGCCTTTTCGATAATTAAAGATTAAAAAGGAGGATATAGTCATGAATAAACAGGTTATTATTGCATTAAGCAGAGAATATGGAAGTGGCGGGCACTATATTGCTGAGAAATTAGCTAAAGAGTTAGATATATTGTTACTTGATCACAATATGCTTGATCAGATTTCGGTTGAAAAAGGATTTAGCCTTGAAGTACTGAAAAAATATGATGAAGCACCTAAGAAACCGTTTGGTACGAGAACGATTAGGGGGATGTCTAATTCAATAGAAGAAAATATTGCTAAAATTCAGTTTGATTATATAAAAGAAAAAGCTGATGAAGGCAATTCAATGATTGTTGTAGGACGTTGCGGTGAGTATATTTTAAAAGATTACGAGTCGTTAATCAGTATATTCATTACCGGAGACATGGATGATAAGATAAAAAGAATCATGAAAGTTCGTAACATGGATGAGAACGATGCAGCTAAAGCCATTGCCAGACATGATATAAAAAGAAAAATGTATCATAACTGTTATGTGGATACCAAATGGGGTGATTCCAGATACTATGATTTATGTATTAACAGCTCAAAATTAGGACTTGAACAAACCGTAGAAATTTTAAAAGATTATATAATTAGAAGGTCTGAAAGTAAGGGCTAATAAAAAACATCTAAAAAATCATGTGATTGCAGCTTGATTTTTCAAAAAATATTAAATTAAAAAGCGAGAGTTTGATAAATGAAGGTATTAACCGTATAAATATCAAACTCTCGCTTTTTTAACCGCATAATATGAATTTTAACGGCTCGGTTTGGGAATAGTATTTGAAACTGGTTATATTTCAAATACATGTATGAAGGAGACAAAATATGAAAGATAAAATATTTGGTGTGCTTCAACGAGTCGGACGTTCATTTATGTTGCCGATTGCACTGCTTCCTGTAGCAGGACTTTTGCTGGGACTCGGAAGCTCATTTACAAATCAAACAACGCTTGAGGCATATAATCTCACCGGTATTTTAGGTGAAGGAACTTTTTTAAACGTTGTTTTTACGGTTATGGCAGAAGCAGGAAATGTTGTGTTTGCCAATTTGCCGGTCCTTTTTGCAATGGGTGTTGCCATTGGAATGGCAAAGCAGGAAAAGAGTGTTGCGGCACTTTCGTCGGTTGTGGCATTTTTGATAATGCATGCTTCCATAAATGCGATGATAACAATCAACGGCGGAGCAGATGAAATGCTTAGTGGTTCTGTTACAAATGTGCTCGGAATCACATCGTTACAAATGGGTGTTTTTGGCGGTATTATAGTAGGACTTGGCGTTTCGTTTTTGCATAACCGCTTCTATAAAATAGAACTCCCTCAGGTTTTATCTTTTTTTGGAGGAACAAGATTTGTGCCCATTATAAGCTCTCTTGTGTTTACGTTAGTGGGAATAATATTATTCTTTGTGTGGCCGCCTGTTCAGTCAGGAATTAATATGGTCGGGGAGCTTGTTCTGAAATCGGGATACGCAGGCACATGGATATATGGATTTATGGAAAGACTTCTCATTCCGTTTGGTCTGCATCATGTCTTTTATATCCCATTTTGGCAGACTGCGGTTGGCGGAACAATGATTGTAAACGGTGAACTTATAGAAGGAGCTCAAAATATTTTCTTTGCACAGCTTGCAGACCCAAATGTAACTTCATTTTCGTCAGATGCAACAAGGTTTATGGCGGGAAAATTCCCCCTTATGATATTTGGACTTCCGGGAGCTGCACTTGCAATGTACAAGACGGCTAAGCCGGGAAAGAAAAAAGCAGTAGCCGGACTTTTACTTTCTGCGGCTCTTACTTCTATGATTACCGGAATTACTGAACCTATTGAATTTACATTCCTGTTTGTTGCACCGGGACTTTATGCGATTCATTGCGTGTTTGCGGGATTTGCATATATGTTAATGCACGTATTTAATGTAGGTGTCGGGATGACATTTTCAGGTGGTTTAATCGACCTTTTACTCTTTGGAATTCTTCAGGGAAATGATAAAACAAACTGGATATGGATTGTTATTGTCGGACTGTTTTATTTTTTGATTTACTATTTTATTTTCAGCTTCCTCATAAGAAAGCTTGATCTTAGAACACCGGGGCGTGAAGATACAGATGAAGTGAAGCTGTATGGCAGAAGTGATATTGAAGCAAAGAAAAGTCAAAAAAATGAAGAAAACAAGAATGGAGAAGATATTGAGGATAAGTATATTATATCCTCACAGATATTAGACGGGCTCGGAGGAAAAGAAAATGTTTCGGATGTGGATTGCTGCGCAACGAGACTTCGTTGTACTGTATATGATTCTTCTAAAGTAAATCAGGATATATTAAAATCAACCGGAGCTGTCGGCGTTATTTGTAAGGGAGAAGGCGTGCAGATAATATACGGACCACGTGTATCTGTTATTAAATCAGATTTGTGTGAATATATGGAAAACACAAATAGCACTACTGATACAGAAGAAACACCGATTGTTAAACATCATGAATTAATTAAAAGTCCGATGTCGGGATATGCAGCATTATTAGATACGGTGTGTGATGAAGCCTTTGCATCAGGTATGATGGGTGAGGGTATGGTTATTGAACCGGATTATTCTGAAATTGTAGCGCCGGCAGATGCTACAGTATCCTTTGTATTTCCGACAAAACATGCTATAGGACTTGTTACGGAAGACGGAAATGAACTTTTAATGCACATAGGAATAGATACTGTAAAACTTGATGGAAAAGGATTCGAAGTATTTGTGGAGGAGGGCAAAAAGGTTAAGGCAGGAGATTTGCTTATGCATATTGACATTGATTATGTGGCAGGACATGCACCATCTATTGCTTCACCTGTTATTTGCACATCCATGAATGATAACAAGAGAATTAGAATTTTAAAAACAGGAAAGGTGAATGCAGGAGACGAGCTGTATGTTATAGAAACACTTCTATAAAACGACTTGAAAAAAGTAATATAATATGATATAAGAAAAAAGAACAACGGAGTTCACTATTTGTGAACTCCGCTTTGTTATTTGTTGGAGGTGAAGTCTTTATGAGAACACTTGAAATTAATGACTGGATGTTACTAAACAGCATAATTTATAAAATTCATACAATGGATAATCTCGAACAGATGCGGGAGCAGTTTTTGGAACAGATAAAGATGCTTATTGATTTTGATAGTGCTGATTTTTTTCTTGCCGATTCAAAACAAAGCAACAAGCTGGCTTCACCTGTATTTTATAATTGCGAAGAAAATTTGTCGGATTTGTATGATGATATCGATTACAGTCGAGGAATATTGTACAGTGGCAAGTCATTAATATATAGGGAAACCGATATAATTTCGGATGATGCACGAATTGAGACGGAATATTATAAAAAAGTATATAAACCAAATAATTGGCATTATTCTTTACAGATGGTGCTTGCAAAAGAAAAAGAATTTGTGGGAGTAATTACATTTTATCGTACCATAGGTAAGGATAATTTTCATTATGATGATATTTTCTTACTCGATATGTTAAAAGACCACATGGCATACAGACTGTATAAACAAAAGAAAAATGGAAGTGAGCTTGATGAAAAACTTACCGTATCAGCTGCTACAGAAAAGTATGACTTAACAAGAAGAGAACATACGATTTTGAAGCTTTTAATGCAGGGACTGGATAATATGCAGATTTGTGAGCAACTTACAATAACAGAGAATACGCTCAAGAAACATATTTTGAACATATACAGAAAATTAGGAATAAAAAACAGAGTACAATTGTTTAAAATTGTAAGAGAAAAAGAATAAAATACTTAAAAAGTGGTATAAAAATGGTAAAAAAGATTAATTGTATTATCGGTTAAAAAGTAATATCATTTGCTTAAGTTAATTAAGTATAAATAAGCAACGGGGCTTTCTACAAGGAAGCTCCGCTTTTTTTATTTAGGTGGAATCGCAATGAAAAGAAGTCTTTTACAGGAACGGTTCCGATGATTTGCCGCCGAGAGAAACGAGGGGCGCTACATAGTAAAGGAGGATTTTGAATATGAAAGAATTAGTAATGATTATCAGACCTGAAAAGTTGGAAGAGATAAAGAAGATTTTGGATGATATACATTGCGGTGGTATGACATTATCAACCGTAATGGGATGCGGAACTCAGAAAGGTGCAGTTCAGGAAAACGGAGTAAATGAAATAAAAGGTTTCAAAACAACAATAAACCTTCTTCCCAAAATCAGGGTAGAAGTTGTTGTAGAAGATAAAGATGTCGAGTCAGTAATTATGAAGGTTAGAGAAGTATGTGCCACAAATCATGTGGGAGACGGAAAAATATTTGTACGTAATATTGAAGAGGCAGTTAGAATTCGTACAGGTGAGAGAGGAACAAAAGCTTTGTAATTGCAAATATGGCTAATGATTTGAGGTGATTTTGTGGGAAATATTGTTGAAATCGAAGGTGTAAATAAAATATATGGAACCAATCATGTAGTTAAGGACTTGAATTTGACTGTAGAAGAAGGTGAGTTTCTTACATTGCTCGGCTCATCAGGTTGTGGTAAAACAACTACACTTCGTATGATTGCCGGTTTTGAGGAACCAACAACCGGAAGTATAAAGGTTGAGGGAGAAAGCATTGAAGAAAAGGAACCGTTTGAAAGAAATGTTAATACAGTTTTTCAGAGCTATGCGCTTTTCCCACACAAGACTATTTATGACAATATAGCATATGGTCTAAAGATGAAAAAAGTTCCTAAAAATGAAATAAAAGAGCGTGTCACAGAGATGATGTCTTTAGTACAGCTTGAGGGCTTTGAAAAAAGATATCCAAGTCAGTTGTCAGGCGGACAGAAGCAGAGAGTTGCAATAGCGAGAGCTTTGATTAACAGACCAAGAGTTTTACTTCTTGATGAGCCTCTTGGAGCTCTCGATTTAAAGCTTCGTAAGCAGATGCAGCTTGAATTAAAAAGACTTCAGAAAAAGCTAAACATTACATTTATATATGTTACTCATGATCAGGAAGAAGCTTTGACAATGAGTGACCGAATAGCAATAATGCACGATGGAGTTTTAGATCAGCTCGGAACACCAACTGAGATTTATGAATCTCCTGCGACAAAATTTGTTGCAACCTTTATAGGAGAAACAAATATTTTTGATGGAACTGTGAGCTTTGTACAAGATGATCAGGTTCAGGTCATGATTGAAAATGGTTTTATCTCAGGAAAGGGTACAAACTTCAAATTTGGTGAATATATGACTGTATCTGTAAGGCCTGAGAAGATGAAATATTCAGATGCGCCGGTGGATGGATTTGGCATTACAGCAGTAGTTAAGGATTATGTGTATGTAGGTTCTGTTATCAAATGTATCGTTTCATTGCCAAATGGCAATGAATTAAAGATTGAAAGACTTGCAGGTCAGAAACTTCCGGAAATCGGTTCTCACATTTATCCTTATTGGAATATAGAAGATGCAGTATTGATACATAGCAAGGAAAATTCAATATTTGAAGCACTTGATAGTATCGTTTTAGCTTAAGGGGGAATGGTTATGGAGAAAAAACATTCTAGTCATCAGTTTAGATCCAATACATTGCCCGCATTAGTAATGGTAGGGCCTGTAGCATTGCTGCTTGTGTTGCTGGTTGCTGTTCCGCTTGTATATGTGGCAGTGATGAGTTTTTGTACAACGGATGAATATTATAATGTAGTATTTAAATTTTCACTTGCAAACTATGGAAAACTTCTTAGTCCTGATTACATAAAAATATACGGACAGTCAATTTTAATTGCATTTATTACTACACTTTTATGTATATTAATTGCATATCCGTTTTCATATATTATTGCAAGAACAAAGAGCAAGAGAAAACAGTTGTTTTATATGCTGGTAATAATACCATTTTGGACAAACTCATTGATACGTGTATATGGCTGGAGAACATTTCTTGGAACAAACGGATGGTTAAATAACGCACTTCAGGCATTACATATAACAACTGAACCACTTGATTTTTTATATAATCAGGGAACAACAGTGCTTGGTATGGTTTACTGCCTTATACCATTTATGATTTTACCTTTATATACGGCTATAGAGAAACTGGACGGAAGCCTGCTTGAAGCATCTTCTGATCTTGGAGCTAAGCCGGTCAAAACATTTTTTGAGGTTATTCTTCCTCTTACGGCAAGTGGTATTTTTTCAGGAAGCATAATGGTATTTATACCATGCCTTGGTTACTTCTTTGTTTCTAACATTCTCGGTGGTGGTAACTCTGATGTAATCGGTAACCTGATTGAAAGACAGTTCAAGAGTGGAAATAACTGGCCGCTTGGTGCAGCACTTTCGATAATATTGATTTTGGTAACATTGCTCCTTGTTAAAATATACAAGAAGCTGGGTGGAGATATGGATAGTTTAGGTGTATAAGGAGGGCAATATATGAAAAGAAAAAATAAAAAAGCATTTCATGGAATATTTAACGTTGCCTTCTGTGGACTTGTATATTTGTTTTTGTTTCTGCCTATTTCAGTAATCGTTGTTAATTCATTCAATGCAACAACAAGCAAGCCATACCTTTCATGGAAAGGTTTTACCTTTGACTGGTATGTGGAATTGTGGAGCAATACGTCGCTTTTGAGTGCATTTGGAAACACAATGATTATCGCATTAGTCAGTACAATTCTTGCAACGATAATAGGAACACTCGGAGCGGTAGGTATGTATAAGTATAAATTCAAGGGTAAAGGTATTTTAAACAGCCTGCTTTATATTCCGGTAGTAATTCCGGAGATTGTACTTGGTATTTCGCTCCTTACAATATTTTCAAATGTAAACATTCCAAGAGGTATGCTTACACTCATTTTATCGCATGTTACGTTTTGTGTACCATTTGTTATATTTAACGTAAGAGCAAGATTAGATGGATATGACAACTCTATTGAAGAGGCAAGCATGGATTTGGGTGCGAACAGAATAGTGACCTTTTTCCAGGTTACATTACCTGTGTTGGCACCGGGTATAGGTGGCGGAGCTTTGCTGGCATTTACACTTTCTATAGACGATGTAATAATCAGCTATTTTGTAAATGGTCAGACAAAAACTTATCCACTTAAGGTAATGGAAAGTATTAAGAGCGGTGTATCTCCGGATGTAAATGCTCTTTCTACAATAATATTAATAGGAACCATAGTATTGGTTGTATTAACACAAAGTAACCTTTTGAAGAAGAAAAAGGAGGAATAATTATGAAGAAAAAAATAATTAGTTTAATGATGTGTGCAGCACTTGCAATGACAGCCTTGACAGGATGTGGAGGCACCGAAAAGAAAGCAGATAATGGAGAGATAAACATCTTTGTGTGGACAGAATATGTGCCTGAGTCGGTTTTTGACAAATTTGAAGAGGAAACAGGAATTAAATGTAATGTTTCAACTTATTCATCAAATGAAGATATGCTTGCAAAAGTAAAGTCAGAAGCAGAAGGAACATATGACATTGTTCTTCCGAGTGACTATATGGTTCAGTCTTTGATTGAGCAGGGTATGGTTGAAGAACTTGACAAAGAAGCACTTACTAATTTGTCTAATATAGGAGAATCATATTTGAATCCATCATATGATCCGGGAAATGTATATTCAGTTCCTTATCAGGGAGGTGTTGCAGCAATAGCTGTAAATACAGCAAAAATTGATAAAGAAATAAAGAGCTATGATGACTTGTTTGATCCATCACTTGAAGGTCAGCTTGTTGTACTCGACGATTACAGAGCAGTAATTGGTATGACAGCAAGAAGTCTTGGATATAGCATGAATGAGACAGATCCAGATAAGCTTGCAGAGATTGAAACAAAGCTATTAACTCTTAAGAATAATGTTAAGTTATATGATTCAGACAGTCCTAAGAGTGCTCTTATATCAGGTGATGCAAATGTCGGTATGATATGGAGTGCAGAAATCGCACTTTCAATGGAAGAAAATCCGGACATCAAGGTTGTATATCCTGAAGAAGGAGCATATGTATTTATGGATAACTGGATGATTCTTAAGGGATGTAAGAATTATGATGCAGCAATGAAGTTTATTAACTTTATGTTGGATACAGAATCTGCACAGCTTGTATCAGAAGAATTCCCTTACCTTTGCCCAAATACAGCAGCTGTTGAGGCAATGGGATCCGATTACAGTGAAAATGAAGCAAAAAATCCACCTGCAGAAGTTATATCATCAGGAGAATATGTTGAAAATTTAGATAATGAAACTCTTGAAATTTACAACGAGATGTGGACAAAGTTAAAAGAGTAATTGAATCGAGGTATGATATATGAAGATTGATTTTTTGTACTTAAATGAAAAAAATATGATAGATGCCGGCGTCTTAGACGCCGGCAGATGTATAGAGACAATGCGTGAGACATTGTCTTTATTTGGGAAGAAAGACTTTTTGCTTGGAGGACCAAAAGGCGATGAACATGGTCTGCAGATGAATTTTCCCCAGAAATCAGACATAGAAGACTTTCCTCTTGATGATGGACCTGACAGAAGATTTATGGCGATGCCTGCATATTTAGGAGGAAGATTCCACATTGCAGGACAGAAATATTATGGTTCAAACAGTCATAACAGTGAGCTTAAGTTACCGAGATCAATTCTTATGGTTACACTTTCTGACGTAAATACGGGAGCACCAAAAGCAATTATGAGTGCAAATCTGTTAAGTGCGATGAGGACAGGTGCTATGCCTGCAATGGCAGCTACATATCTTGCAAACAAGGATTCAAAGGTTTTATCACTCATAGGACCCGGAGTAATAAACAAATGTGCGTTGATGTGTTATATGACTGTTCTTCCGGAGCTTGAAGAAATAAAACTCAGAGGAAGCTCAAAAACCTCTAAAACGGCTCTTGAAATGAAGAAATTTATCGAAGAGAATTATCCGCAGATTAAAAAGATAGTAATTTGCGACAGTCTTGAAGAAGCCTGCAGGGATGCTGATGTTGTAAGTGAGGCAATGTCTGTAAGCAAGGAAAATATGGAAGAGTTTCACAAGGAATGGTTTAAACCCGGAGCAACGGTTTTTTCCATGGGAAGCTTTTATTACAAAAAATTCGATGATTTTCTGGATACAAAAATGGTTGTTGACAACTACGGAATGTATGAAAAATATATGAGTAACTTTATTGCCAGAGGACCTGTTGATGAATTCGGAAATAAAAGAGAATGGTGCATAATGGGTATCCATTTTGTTCATCTGGTAAATACAAACAAGGCAAAAAGAGAAGATGTAATAAATATTTGCGACATAGTAAACGGTATCTCCGAGGGAAGACAAAGTCATGATGAGATTGTTATGTGTTCAATAGGCGGAATGCCGCTTGAGGATTTGTCATGGGGATATGACTGTTATAACAAAGCTTTGGAATTGGGAATAGGAACAATACTTAATCTTTGGGATGAACCATTTATGCTGTAAATACTTAAAAAGTAGTATAAATGCCAAATAAGTAGTACAAAGTTGGACTGTTTAAGTAATTGAAATAAGTAAAAAAAAGGCGTACATTAGTAACAAGATAGCAAAGGGGCTGTATTATATACAGCCCTTTTCTTTTTAAAAATACTAATATACAGACAAATTGCAATGTTAAGTAATTACTTAAATTAGAAGGAGGAAATAGTATGAGTTATCCAACGATTGATTTTTTGTTCTTGAGTGAAGAGGATATGATAAAGGCCGGAGTTAAAGATATGCCGGCATGTATAGAAGCCATGGAGGAGGTTGTCAAATGTCTTAGCGTAGGTGATTATGTTATGGGTGGTGAAAATCATAACTCACATGGAAGTCAGGTTTCATTTCCAAAGGATTCGCCATTTCCGAATATGCCAAAGGATGAAGGAGATGACAGAAGATTTATGGCGATGCCGGCTTATATAGGCGGACCATTTGATTTGATGGGAATGAAATGGTATGGCTCAAATATGGCAAACAAAGAAAAAGGATTGCCTAGATCAATATTGACGGTAATGTTAAATGATAAGGATACGGGAGCTCCTCTGGCACTTATGAGTGCAAATCTTTTAAGCGCATATCGTACCGGTGCAATTCCTGGAGTCGGAGCAAAATATCTTGTTAAAAAGGACGCAACAGTATGTGCCATATGTGGACCGGGTGTTATGGGAAAGACATCCTTAGAAGCAATAATGGCTACCTGTAAAAATATAGACACGGTTAAAGTAAAAGGTCGTGGAAAAGCTTCGCTTGATAAATTTGTCGAATATGTTAAACAAACATATCCGCAATTAAAAAATGTATATCCGGTTGATACGATTGAGGAACTGGTAAAGGATGCAGATGTAATATCATTTGCAAACAGCGGAGGAACCGATGTTTCAACTTATCCTTTTGTAAAGAAAGAATGGTTAAAGCCGGGAGCGGTTTTAATCGGAGTAAGCTGTTTTGAAATGGACAGCAACGAAATGAAGGATTGCACATTGGTTGTTGATAACCTGAGACTTTATGAAGCATGGGAAGAAGAATTTCCTTATCCTTCATTTGGTGCAAATAACATTATCGGTTCAAAGTTTACAGATATGGCTCATGAAGGAATTATATCAAAAAGCGATATTATAGACTTAGGAGACATTATATATGGAAAGAGACCGGGAAGAGTAAGCGATGATCAGATTATTGTATATTCAGTAGGAGGAATGCCTGTTGAAGATGTTGCCTGGGGTAAGATTTGTTATGAGAAGGCAAAGGAGATGGGACTTGGAGTGAAATTAAGACTTTGGGAGACACCGGATATGCACTAACAGATTAAGAGATTTATTTGTTTTAGAAAGTGAGGAATCGTTATGGATATGAGAATTGAAGAACATCCAATATTGGGAGTTCAGGAAAAAGGCAAATTGGTAAAATTTACGTATGACGGTAAGGAATATGAAGGATGTGAAGGAGAACCGATTGCGGCAGCCTTAAAAGCTTGTGGCATTATGATTCACAGATATACAAAAAAAGAACACAGACCACGTGGTATTTTTTGTGCCATCGGCAGATGTACAGACTGCGTAATGGTAGTTGACGGTGTTCCAAATGTAAGAACATGTGTTACACCATTAAAGGAAGGCATGGAAATAAAGACACAGTATGGTGTAAGTGATAAGCCATTTAGTGAACAGTAGGGAGGCGGTTTAAATGAAAAGATATGATTTGATAATTGTAGGTGCAGGCCCTTCCGGTTTGTCAGCGGCAATAGAGGCTGCAAAAAGAGGATTAAAGGTAGTTGTATTTGATGAAAATGAAAAGCCGGGTGGACAGCTTTTTAAACAGATTCATAAATTCTTCGGCTCTAAAGAACATAAAGCAAAAATAAGAGGATTTGTAATAGGAGAACAGCTGCTCGAGGAAGCTGACAGCTTAGGTGTAGAAGTTGTATTAAATGCCACAGTTATAGGTCTTTATCAGGATAAGGAGATAGTTGTCAAAATTGGCGAAGCAATAAATCACTATAAAGGTGATACGGTTATTATTGCTACCGGAGCTGCTGAAAATATGGTTACATTTGAAGGATGGACATTGCCGGGTGTTATCGGAGCAGGTGCAGCGCAGACTATGATGAATTTACACGGAGTTAAGCCCGGACAGAAGATACTTATGCTTGGTTCCGGTAATGTAGGACTTGTAGTAAGCTTCCAGTTATTACAGTGTGGTTGCGAGGTCGTGGCACTTGTGGATGCAGCACCAAAGGTAGGCGGATATGGTGTACATGCGGCTAAGGTTGCAAGAACCGGAGTTCCATTTTATTTATCGCACACAATAGTAAAGGCTGAAGGTGAGGATTGCGTAAAGGGTGTTACTATTGCAGAGGTTGATGAACATTTCAAGTTTATACCGGGAACAGAGAAACATTTTGATGTTGATACAATTTGTCTTGCAGTTGGTCTTTCCCCAATGTCACAGCTCCTTAAAATGGCAGGCTGTGAGATGGAGGATAATCCAAAACGTGGTGGCCAGGTACCGATATGTGACGAGTACGGAAGAACGTCTATACCGGGAATATATGTAGCAGGTGATGTTTCGGGAATAGAGGAAGCAAGCTCGGCAATGATTGAAGGTCGAATGGCAGGTATTGCCGCATCAGAGTATATTGGATATATCGATAAGGACGAGATGGATGCAGAGCTTGTTAAATTAGATGCTGCATTAGACGGATTAAGACAGGGTATGTTTGCACCTGCAAACAGAGGAAAGACAATTACGGAAACAGAAGAAGGAATTCCTATTTCAACAAATCTGTTGAAGAAGGGTTTTGTGGCTGATGATGAAATAGAGCGTTATCCGGGTGTTACACACAAAAAAGGAATACATCCTGTTATCGAATGTACACAGAATATTCCTTGTAATCCATGTCAGGATGCCTGCCCTAAAAAATGTATCAGCATAGGCGCTAATATTACTTCTTTACCTACGGTAGTTGAAAATGAAACATGTATTAACTGCGGAATGTGTGTTGCATCCTGTTCGGGGCAGGCAATCTTTTTGGTAGATGAGGATTGTGGAGACGGAACGGCTACAGTAACACTTCCATATGAGTTTTTACCTTTGCCGGAGGTCGGTACAAAGGGTGATGGTCTTGGAAGAGACGGCAAGAGAGTTTGTGATGCAGAGGTAGTAAATGTGAAGAGCATGAAAGCCTTTGATAAAACAAATCTTCTTACTATCAGAGTTCCTAAAGAATATGCAATGAAAGCAAGATTTTTCAAGGCATATTAAGGGTACAGGGCATAAAAAGGAGGTAAGGCTATGAATAGTGTCAATGATAGATCAAGAGATATAGGAGAATTTATTCCGGCAGATGATGACGACATGATTATCTGCAGATGTGAAGAAATAACAAAAGGTGAAATTCGTAGGGCTGTACATGACGGAATGTGGACATTAACGGAAATAAGACGATATTTGAGAACCGGCATGGGACTTTGTCAGGGACAGACATGCAGTAAACTGGTAAAGGGAATAGTGGCAAGAGAACTTGGAATATCTCCTGCAGAGCTTGAACCTGCAACAAGCAGGGTTCCAATGCGACCAATAGAAATGCATGTATTTGCAAACGAAGCAAAGGAGGATGATGACCATGAATAATTGTGCAGACGTAATTATAGTTGGTGGCGGTATAATTGGTTGTGCCACAGCATACTATCTTTCAAAAATGGGAACGAGTGTAATTGTCCTCGAAGGAAGCGATCATATTGGAAATGGCGGTTCATCACGTAATGGTGGTGGTGTTCGTCAGTCAGGAAGAGATGTAAGGGAATTGCCTCTTGTTATGTATGGAATAAAGAATCTCTGGCCAACTTTGTCAGAAGAATTAGAGGTTGATTGTGAATACCATCAGGATGGTAATCTGCGTCTTGGAAAAAATGAAAAGCATAAGGAAATACTTACAAAGCTCGCAGACAGCGCAAGAGGTGTTGGGCTTGATGTAAGGATGATTGACGGAGACGAGGTCAGAAGAATTAACCCATATTTGTCAAATGAGGTTACATGTGCTTCATGGTGTCCGACAGACGGACATGCCAATCCGCTTACAACAACACTCGGATATTATAAGATGGCAAGAAGACAGGGTGTAAGATTTATTTCAGGAGAAATGGTACGCGAGCTTCGTACTGTAAAAGGGAAAATA
>CALZHV010000035.1 GCA_945787485.1 uncultured Lachnospiraceae bacterium | reverse complement strand
TTCTTGTTGCAGTGTTCATAGTAGTTTCGGTAGTATTGGCACTTAATCCGCCAACATTTATTGCTCAGCTCATGGGTATTTCATGGGGAGCATTAGCTGGAGCATTTCTTGCACCATTTATGTACGGACTTTATTCAAAGAAGATAACAAAGCTTTCTGTTTGGGCAAGCTTTATAGTTGGCGTGGGAATAACAGTAGCAAATCTTTTCTTCAAGTTTATAGCATCACCTATTAATGCAGGTGCTATCGCAATGATTGCAGGCTTGATTGTGGTTCCTATAGTCAGTCTTATTACTCCTAAGATGAAGAAAGAGTATGTAGATGAAATATTTGAATGTTATGAAGAGACAGTTACGGTTCATAAGACCAAATCGTTGGAAGAGTAAATGTGATGATTGTCACAAATAGTATGGTGAATTTATGAAATTATTAATGCTTGAAGCAATGACATATGGAGAAGATATTTCTTTAGAACAGTTCAAACAATTAGGTGAGTTGATTGTGTATTCTTATAGTGATGCGGATGAAGCATACGAAAGAATGAAAGAGCATAATCCGGATGTAGTTATTATAAATAAAACATTGATGACAGCTGAGCTTATGGCAGCTGCACCTAATCTTAAAATGGTTGCAGAAGCAGCCACAGGATATAACAATGTTGATGTTGATTATGCCGGAAAACATGCCATTCGTGTTGCGAATGTTGCAGGATATTCAACCAAGTCGGTTATTCAGCATACATTTTCACTTTTATTCTATCTTCTTGGAAAAATGAGATATTATGATGATTTTGTAAAGTCCGGTGATTACGCAAATTGGAACTGCTTTTCACATTTCCAAAATGTTTTCCATGAACTCGATGGTATGACATGGGGAATTGTGGGCATGGGAAATATAGGCAGAGGTGTTGCAGGGATAGCTGAAGATTTTGGGTGTAATGTTATTTATTACTCGGCGAGTGGCAATACTTATGATGTGCCTTATGAGAGATATGAATTGAACGAGTTTCTTCAATTATGTGATATAGTATCGATTCACGCACCATTAAATGATAATACAAATAATTTATTTGATTATGAAAATATATCAAAAATGAAGAAGAATGCGATTTTGCTTAATTTGGGAAGAGGACCAATCGTTAATGATGAGGACCTTGCAAGAGCATTGAATGAAAAAGTTATTTCGGCAGCAGGTCTGGATGTCGTTTCTGTTGAACCGATTAGACATGATAATCCGTTGCTTGAAATAAAAGATAGTGAGAAGCTTGTAATTACTCCTCATATTGGATGGGGAACATATGAAGCAAGATGCCGATGCATGAATGAGGTGTATGAAAATATAGTAGCCTTTACAAAGGGCGAGGATAGAAATACAATCGTATAAGTAAAAAAAAACTGAAAAACGGGGCAAAATACATTATAATCAATTGCAAAAACGGGGCAATTTGGTGTATGATGTATTTGGACATAGATATCTCCGGTTTATAGAAACAAATGTTAATTTATCAAAGATTAAGACAGGTAAGGTGAATGTCAATAAGATTTTCCAAATTAGATGCATTGTGCCGGGAATTAAATTGTCAGCCGGGAGATATTCTGGAATATCTGATAAGGAATAAAAAAAGCATGTTACTGATAGGTTTTGATATATGCTAATCATTGGATTAATAAGATATATCAGGCTGTCAGAAACATGCTTTTATTATATTAAGCTTTATTTAGTATCACTGTTTTGTGTTTCATTTTGTTTGACGGGTTTAAAATATTTTTTAAAGGAGATAACAAATAATACTATTGCCAGAAATGCAGCTATATAGTCGGTAACCGGCTGGGCAGCGGCCAACATTCTTTCGTTATCAAATATTGCTTTGAACGAAAAAAGAATTGGTATATAAATGAGACCTTGACGACTGATATTTAATATCAGCGCAGGAAAGGCAGCTCCCATCGACTGAATAGCATTAATATATACAAATAATATACCCATGATCGGTCCTGAATAAATATAGGTGCGGGCAAAAAGCATACCGTATTCAAATGCATTTGGGTCATCTAAAAATGCCTTTACAAGGAAGCCTGCTCCAAAATAGCAAATGGCAGTCATTACAAAACTCATTCCCAAGGCAAGCAATGTTGAAAATTTCAAAACGCTGAGATATCTTTTGCGGTTTCTTGCTCCAAAGCAAAAACCAAGCAGCGGCTGGATACCTACACCGAGACCGATAAGAAGCATTACAACAATCATATTTACTTTTATGGCAACACCGAGACCTGCAACTGCCATGTCTCCGTAGCCGGACATGAGATTATTTACCAGTATATTCGATACGCTCATCAAAATGCTGTTTAATGATGAAGGAATACCTATTGAAAATACACCTAAAGCGATGCCGCCCTTGATTTGATAATCCTTAAGCTTTATTGAAAGAAGCTTGCTCTTAAATAATATATGATATATATAAAAAACAGCAGAAACAAGATTTCCGATAACAGTTGCGATGGCGGCACCTGCAACGTTCCATTTGAAAATTAAAATCATGACAGGGTCTAATATGACATTTAAAAGGTTTCCTATTATCATACCGGTCATTGCTACCTTTGCATTACCTTCAGCACGAATAATGTTACTAAATGCATTGCTGATAATAAGAAATGGAATTCCAAGTGCAACAATTTTCAGGTATTGTGAAGAATATCCAAGTGTATCAGGGCTTGCGCCTATAGCTGTACATATCGGTTTTGCAAAAATAATAATAAATATTGCGGATACAACTCCGATAGTGGTGCTTGTCCAAAAGCAAAATGATGAGGCTGATTTGGCGATCTTCTCATTTCCCTGACCAAGCATACGTGATATAAGCGAGGTTCCGCCGATACCAAAAAGCATTCCTACTGCCATAAATAAAAGAAATGCAGGTGTTGCGATTGATACACCGGCAACCATGTAAGCATTTTTTGTCTGACCGATAAAAAATGTATCGGCAAGATTGTAAATAAGCACCATCAGCATACTGATTATCGATGGTATTACATTGCTCATAACCGCTTTTGGAACGGGAGCATTTGCAAATATTTCAGTCGAATCTTTATTCATGTTTTACTCCTTAGTTCGTTTTTTTATTGATTTTGATTTTTGATTGTTAGAAGTTTACTTATAAAATACTTTATAAGTATGACTGCAAATGATATCATAACATTGGCGCAAAAAGTGTTCAACATACAAAATCTACAAAAAATAAAGATAAAAATAAATTTTTGTTATTATAATAACTAATTTTGGTAAAAGGAATGAATTATATAAATGATTTTAGAAAATGAATCAGATGTTATCCGTAAAAAACAATACATGAATAATGATGAATTTGTGGAATTGGTAATTCCGGAAAATATAAGAAAAATTGAAAACTGGGCATTTGCGTACTGCGTCAATATAAAAAAGGTACACATACCCAAGAGTGTTATATTTATAGGTAAGGATATATTTGCAGGCTGCGATAATCTTGAGAGTGTACACATATATGATAATAAAGAACACTCAGAAGATATCGTAAGCTTTGAAGACAAGAAAAATGAAATATTATGTAAACTCACTGCGTACAATATGAAATACTTTGAGTACAGTGGAGATAATATTTTTGATAATTACGGAACTTCATTATATATGGAAAAATTGGATGCCAATATATCAGCATTTGTAAAAGAAAATGATGATGCCGGCTTTAAACCGTTTCTTGCAGGAGGCGAAGAGGATTACGCTGATATTGAAAAAGAAAAAAATGAATACATATACAAGAAACAGATTTTAAAATGCAAGATGATTTTGGACAGGCTTATATATGAAAGTATAAATAAAAGTATAAATGAAGGTATAAATGGAATGACAGATGAAATATTTCCTAAGATTGAATTTAAGATATATCTTGAGAAGATGACAAAGTCAAACATAATTTCTAAATACCCGCTTTTGGACTGCTTATTAATGTATGATGATTTTTTAAATGATGCGTTTGACGTCTGTAAAAAAGCAAATGTATTTGCAGGGTGTAAACTGTCACAATTTATTGACTATCTTCCTGCTGAAAGTGTTGAGTTAAAGGCTTTGTTGATGAAGGAAGCATCGGCTGTTTTGGATAATGTTTGGAATCAATTTGACATAATTTGATTAAACGGGTAGAATTCGAGAGTGAACAATATAAAGATTAAATGAATGTTTAGTTAAGAAAGATAAGAAAATGAAAGATATTGATAAAAGAAATTATAAAGAGGGTCTTCGTGACGGAATTCCGATTGCACTTGGTTATCTTACGGTATCATTCACACTTGGAATTGCAGCCAGAAATTACGGTATTACCGCTGTTCAGGCAACGGTTATGAGTCTTACAAACAGTACGTCAGCCGGAGAATTTGCCGCAATAGCTGCAATAGGTGCAGGCACATCGTACCTTGAGCTTGCCATTATGCAATTTGTCATTAATCTAAGATATATGTTAATGTCCTGCTCATTGTCACAAAGTATAGATAAAAGCTATCCGTATTATCACAGATTTATTATGGGTGGTGGTATTACGGATGAAATATTCGGAATATCCGTTATACGGAGAAATCTTAATCCGTTTTACATGTATGGCGCAATGAGTACGGCAATTCCCGCTTGGGCAGTCGGTACATGTCTTGGCGTAATAATGGGAAATGTTTTGCCGGTAAATATAGTAAGTGCACTGTCTGTTGCATTGTATGGTATGTTTATTGCAATAATAATTCCACCGGCGCGAGACAATAAAATTTTAGCGGGTGTTGTAATTGCTTCAATGCTCGTAAGTGTGGCATTTGAATATATTCCGCTTTTGGAAAATATAACATCCGGCACGAAAGTAATCATACTCACTGTCTTGATTTCTGCATTGGCAGCCGTATTGTTTCCTGTTGAGGAAGACGATGAGGAGGATGAGTATGAAGAATAATATTTACATTTACATAATGATAATGGCAGTGGTTACATATCTTATCAGAGTTTTGCCACTGACACTCATAAAAAAAGACATAGAAAATAAATTTATAAAATCCTTTTTATATTATGTTCCGTATGTAACGCTGTCAGTGATGACATTTCCTGCAATTTTGCATGCAACAGGCAATGTATATGCTGCAACTGCGGGATTTGTGGTAGCGCTTATACTTGCGTGGTTCAGGCGAAGCCTTATCCAGGTTTCGGCTGCTGCATGTATAGTGGTTTTTGCGGTGGAATTGCTGTTTAATAATATATAAAATAATGACTTATAAATTAGACTTACAAATTAGTTATTATAAATCAGACTTATGAATTAGTTTAAATTGTATTGCTATATAATGCTATAAATGTTAGAATATAAAAGTAAACGTAGGTGAATGAAAAGGATTTCATTCTTTTAAAGTGACAAGGAGGTATAATATGAATGTAAACGGAATTACAAGTACACAGACATCAGGTGCATATACCACATACGATGTAGGTGCTACAACGAAAGCAACATCTGAAAATACTACAACAGCTAAAGATGTAGGTGCTGTGTATGAAAAATCAGATGCAAGTGTTAAAAGTGCTACATATTCTATCAACAAGATGAGTCAGCAGGACAGAAGTGCTCTTGTTGAACAGCTTAAGGCAGATCAGGAATCAAGACAGCAGAGCCTTATGAATATCGTATCTGATATGCTTGGTCAACAGACAAAAACATACGGCATTGCTTTTGATGATGACAGCGTGTGGAAGATGTTTGCCGAGGGTAATTTTACAGTTGATGAAGCGGCTAAGAAGCAGGCACAGGAAGATATTTCAGAAGATGGTTACTGGGGAGTAAAGCAGACTGCTCAGAGAATGTTTGATTTTGCAAGCGCACTCGCAGGAGATGACGTTGACCAGATGAAGGAAATGCAGAAGGCTATGGCAAAGGGGTTTGACCAGGCTACAAAAGCATGGGGCAGAGAACTCCCTGATATAAGTAATCAGACAATGGAAGCAGCAAATAAACTGTTTGAAGATTACTACAATTCAAAAGCTTAATTATTGGAAACATTATTAATTTTATTTGTTGAAAACATACATAAAAAAGCTGTGTTTATGGCACAGCTTTTTTATTTTATATTCTTTGCCTGAAGTAGCTTTTTTTCATAAAAATAACTAAAAAATTTTAATATTACTTGAATTATTTGTGAAATAATTATAGAATTAATATATGATTTTTTAACACGAACGGAATAATGAAAGGGGTTGCATTAATGATTAAAGTTAAAAAAGCGAATGCTCAAAAGCTGTATCCGATTTTTGATGACATGATAATGAAATCAATCAAGGAAGGCAGTGTTGGCAAGAAAATTGATGATTTAAATGAGCTGTGTATTTTCTTCAGAAGCTTAAAGGCAATTGCATTAGGCAATGATGACCAGGGGGATGTTTCCGTAGATAATATACAGGGAAGTCTTGCAAATGTTATTAGTAATAATCTTTCATCAGAGCTCGACAAATTTACTGATTTCGAAGATATTTGTCTTATGATGGAAATATACAATCAGTTGAAGCAAAATGCTGTTGTTGAGCCTGTTACAGAGAGTGCTGTGACTAAAGAAGAAAAGGCAGAAGTGATTTCAGAAGAAATTCCAAAGGAACCTGAGATGGCAGAAACTGCAGCTGAGGAACTTAAAGCATCGGAAAATACACCTGAAGAAAAACAGGAAGAAACATCTGATGAAAAATCTGATGAGGATGCATTTGATGAAGAACCGTCTGATGAGGAAATTCCTGAAGAAGAGGAAATATCAGAAGAACAGGAGACATCAGAAGAACCTGCTGAAGACCCTTATATTGATTCGTACGTGGTTGGTGAAGAAGATGATGAGTCTGATTATTCATATAGTTCATCAGATTACAGTGACAGCGAAGAAGATACAATTGAAGAAGAGGAAGAAACTGTCGAAGAAAAAACAAGCTATGACTTTACTTCCATCTTACATCCTACATATGAGGATGAACTTGAAACAACAGACGAAGAAGAGGATTATGAAGCTGAAGATGAATCAGAAAGCTTTTCATTTGATGAAGGAAGCAGCAGTTCTTTTTCAGATGAAGATACAAGCAAAAGCTCAAGCTTTGGTTCGAGTACAGGCTTTAAGCTTGATACATCAAGCTGGAACTTTGGCACATCATTTGGAGAAACTACAAAGTTTTCCGGATTATAGGCTGATTTAAATACTTAAATGATAAAGCTGTTGAATTACTCAACAGCTTTTATTATTTGTATTATTATTTGATAGATATTCTCCGGAATTTTTTGTATCAAATAAGTTAATACACTGCTTGAAATGAGCAAAGACGCATGAAAGGAGACCGATAAATGTTTAACAGCAAAAATGAAATAAGCAGTTTTGATTTCTCTCAGTCAGCATTAGTCGGAATGATGATTAAACAGGACAGAATTGTGTTCGAAATAGAAGATGTTATTATACGTGCCAACAACAGTCAGAATAATCAATATAGAGATATGGCAACAAATGAACTTGTACTTGAACTTACGGAGATAAGTGAAATAAAGATAATAAGAGATGGCTATATCGTTCGTGATATGGATGACAAAATCCGAGAACAGGTAGATGATGTCATAATTAACGAGGATGAGTATTCTGATTTGATTGGAAAAATCAAAGGCTGTCCTATTGTTGAGATAGCATGTGAGGACGGAAAATACCATGTATTTGTAGACACGGAGGAATATACAGAAAGCTATAGTATATTTATTACGGCAAAAAATGATATTGAAGAATGGGAAAGATTCAGAAACCTTCCTGCTGAGTACAGACAACAATTCTAAAGAAAGTTTTGGAGTGGGTAGACGAAATGATAAAAAAAGAAATAAATGAAATAAGACAGACACTTAAATATACGAACTGTAGTATCCATAAGCTGGCAGGCTGTTTTATTGATACCGAAAAGCATATACATGTCGTATCACATGATCAGTTCTTGTGTCTGGCAGAAGAAGAACAGCATAAGTATTTTGACCTTGTTAAGAAGGCACTTAGCGGAAGAGTTGGAAAAAATCTGATTAATCTTGAGTTTGAAACAGGACATACCGAAAAACGAGACATGCTTTTAGAAGTGGTAAATTCAGAGCTTGAAACGGACGAACAGGTATTAAAGCTTTTTGAAACGATAAAGGATAATTATGATTATCCGGATAATTATTACATTATGACATTTTATGGTGTATATGATGTACCGGGCAAAACAAGTGACGGAATTGAGATGGAGGATGCATCGGATGAGGTATATAAATTTATATTAACCCTGATGTGTCCGATGAAACCATCTAAGGCAGGACTTACATACAATGCAATAGAAAACACCCTTGAAAATGCTGTAAGAAATTTGATGGTTGAACCACCTATACACGGATTTTTGTATCCTTCATTTAACAATCGGGGTACTGATATTCACAACATTCTCATGTATTCAAAGCAAAGTGAAGACTTAGACGAAGGGCTAATTAATGAAGTTTTTGGATGTAAAAGTCCGGCAACTGCAAAAAAACAAAGTGAAATGTTCATTGATGCAATATCTGCAATAGAAAGCTTCACTTTCGAAAATGCAGTAAGTCTGTGTTCGGCAATAAGTGAGAAAGAAGAGGAGTCAAAAGAAGACGAAGAAAAAATGGTCATCGGTGCTGTCGAGACGGTTAATATGCTTGAGGCAAGCGGTGTAAAAAGTGAGGACCTTGAGGAATTCAAAAATACGCTTATAAATGCGACAAAGGAAGGCGGAGAAATACTTGCCAACAATATATTGCCAAATACCAATAAGCTGAAAATAAAAACAGGAATTACAGAAATTACGCTTCCGATGGAATTTGCTGACGGAATAGAGGTGCAACGAATCGAAGGAAGAAATTGCCTTGTAATTGAGATAAATGATGAGCTTACAGTAAATGGTATGAAAGTTAATAAATATGATTTTGATTAATTGAAATAAAATACTTAACATTGTATAATATTGTTATGCATTTCGTAATAACTGGCGGAGGTGATTAATATCTTTAAGTTAAAGACAGGAGATGGCAGCAAAAGGCCGACCGGCTTGGCTTCTCAGGAGGAAATTGACAGAAATCTACTAATAGGATATTCACACATAGTATATGAGGGAAATTCACATTTCCTGTATATAGAAGATGAAAGCGAAAGATTCGCATTTAAAAGGAAAATAGGCTTACCGGAATATGAATGGTTTCAAGAAGGAACGGGCAACAAAAACTGGGTATTGTATAATCCTTTGCAATATAAACCTGATAAGAACTGGAATGGTAAGAAGATTCTTAAATTTAATAAGGATGAATACAAGGGTGGTCGATTTGAGACCCCTATAAATGCAAGTAGCTGTTGTGGAATGTTTTCATGGATAACATTACCGGAGAGCTTTAATCTGGACAAGCTTTTCTATACCAAAGAAATAGTTGATATGAACCTTATGTTTGCCGGAGCAGTGCTTCCTGATAATTTTGATTTGGGAAAGCATTTCCATACCGATAAGGTTAAGGATATGAGATACATGTTTTATGAATGCACAATACCGGAGGGGTTCAATTTCAATGACAAATTTGTAACCTCAAATGTTCGTAAGATGGATTATATGTTTTCTGAATGTATAATTCCAAAAGGAGTATCACTTCCGGCATGCTTTGATACATCAAAGGTTGTTTCTATGGACCATATGTTTTATGAAAGTGAATTTGCAAAAGATTTTGACTTTGGCCCGGCATTTAAGATTTGGAACGAAGTAAATACTGATATGATGTTTGCGGATTGTAAAATCGCAGGTGAGACAATAGATAATGATCATTGTGAAGACTTCGAATATATGCGCAAGCTTCTTAGTAGACAGACCTCATAAGGAGGTCTGTTTTTTTGTGCAATAATGGACAAGCAGAAATTATACTATTAAGTTTAAAAATAAAAATCCCCAATTGTAAAACAAAATTCAAACTATTCGAATTACAATTCATACAGTATGTAAAAAATATTTAAAATGTATCTGCATGAAATCATAAAATAGCACATTAAATTGATATTTTTGTATATATAAATATGAGATATTAAATAAAACAATAAAAATAAAATCTAATAATAAATAAATGATTTAATGCAATCAAAAAAAGATTTATATAATGTGAATTAATTACTATAAGGAGGGCGAAATGTCAAAGGTTAATTTCAAAGAAAACGAAGTATTTACTTTAAAAAATCCTGAAAATTACAGTGGATTGTATTTCCCGATAGCAAGTGAGAACGGAATTAAAAGTGCTGTCACTCCAAATTTTGGTGGAGATGCAAAATGGAACCAGAATGCTTTTTTATTAGAGCCGGTTTCGATAGCCAACTTACACAATAACAGAGGCGTCAGAAATATCTGGTTTAATGTTGAGGGAAAAGGAATATGGTCTGCAGTTGGTGCTTCGGCAGAAGAAGAAAATAAGAAATTCACAAATAAGCAGGATGAAAGTGAAATTGAAGCAGGCTTTATGTGGCAGACAATAACAAGAACTTCAAAAGAGTATGAGCTTACTGCTAAGGTTACAGATTTTGTACCGGTTGAAAATGATGTTGAAATAATGCATGTTGAATTAACTAATAATTCATCAAAGATTCAGATGATTACCCCAACAGTTGCGGTTCCTATATACGGAAGAAGTGCAGACAATATAAGAGACCACAGACATGTTACATCAATGCTTCATAGAATTAAGACAACAGAATATGGTGTTTTGGTAAAGCCTACGCTTTCATTTGATGAAAGAGGACATAAGAAAAATGATTTGACATATTTCGTATGTGGCGTAAGTGGTATAGGTGAAAAGCCTGCTGACTTTTATCCGATACTTGATGATTTTATCGGAGAAGGCGGAACACTTACAAGACCTTATAAGGTTGTTGCAAATGAAGAGGGAGTATCAGCAGGTTCTTCAGCGGAAGGTAAAGAAGCACTTGGAGGACTTCATTTCAATACAATTACACTTTTGCCAAACGAAAAAGCACAATATACAGTAGTAATGGGCATAACTGAATGTGCTGAAAAAATAGATGAAATAGTTATTTCGTATGATTCCTTAGAAAAAGTAAATGAGTCTTTGGCAAACCTTAAAGAATATTGGACAAAGAAAGTTAATGTAAGCTGTAATACAAAAGACAAAGACATGGACAGCCTTATGAAATGGATTAGCTTCCAACCATTCTTAAGAAGAATATACGGATGTTCATTCCTTCCGCATCATGATTACGGAAGAGGCGGAAGAGGCTGGAGAGATTTGTGGCAGGATTGTCTTTCACTTCTTATCATGGATCCAAAGGATGTAAGAAAGATGATAGTTGATAATTACGGCGGAGTAAGAATAGATGGAACAAATGCAACTATCATAGGAGCAAATCAAGGTGAATTTATTGCTGACAGAAATGGTATTGCCAGAGTATGGATGGATCATGGATTATGGCCTTTTATTACAACAAAGCTTTATATCAACCAGACAGGCGATATAGATATATTAAATGAACAGGTTGCCTATTTTAAAGATGAACAGTGTATGAGAGGCTTTGAGCTTGATAAGGAATGGGATGTTACATACGGAGTTATGCAAAAGGATTCACAGGATGAGATATACAAAGGAAGCATTTTGGAGCATATTTTATTAGAAAATCTCTGTGCGTTCTATGAGGTTGGAGAACACAACCATATAAGACTTAGAGGGGCTGACTGGAATGATGCTATTGATATGGCAAGTGAGAGAGGAGAGAGCGTTGCATTTACGGCAGCATATGCAGGCAATCTTATGCAGCTTTCAGATTTGTTATACGATATTGCAAATAAATATGGTTGGAAGGATGTAGAGCTTCTTGCTGATATAGATATTCTTCTTAATACGGATGATGTTAATTACGACAGCACAGAAGAAAAGAAGGCTGTGCTTAACAAATATCTTACTACATGCAGACATAAAACAAATGGCAGTAAAAAAAATATATCCTTGATTTATATTGCAGAAAATCTTAAGAAAAAGGCTGAATGGATTCAAAATCATATTCGTGACAACGAATGGATTAAGGATGATGAGGATGGATGGTTCAACAGTTATTATGACAATTCAGGAAATGCCGTAGAAGGAAAAAGAGAAGACGGTGTGAGAATGATGCTTACCGGCCAGGTGTTCACAATTATGAGCAAAACTGCAACATATTCACAGGTTCCAAAGATATGTAAATCAGCAGATAAATATTTATATCGAGAAGAGATTGGCGGATACAGACTTAATACAGACTTCCATGAAGAAAAATATGATATGGGTAGAATGTTTGGATTTGCATATGGAGAAAAAGAAAACGGAGCAGTGTTCTCGCATATGGCTGTTATGTACGCAAATGCTTTATATCAAAGAGGATTTGCAGCAGAAGGTTACAAAGCATTAAATGCACTTGCTAAAAACGCACTTAATTTTGATACAAGTAAGATTTATCCCGGTATTCCTGAATATTTTGATGCACAGGGAAGAGGCTTGTACCATTACCTTACAGGAGCAGCAAGCTGGTATCTGCTGACATATGTTACAGAGGTATTTGGAGTGAAGGGCAATATGGGTGATTTGGTGGTTTGTCCTAAGCTTATGAAGAGTCAGTTTGACAAGGACGGAAAAGCTTCAATCTCACTTTTCTTCCAGGGCAAAGAATTTATGGTTGAAATTGTTAACAAGGACAACATTGAAGCAGATGAGTATGTGGTAAAAGAAGCAGTGTGCGATGAAACAAAGATGGAAGTATCAGGTGAAATGGCCGTATTATCAATTGATAAGCTTGCTAAGCTTGATGACAAAAAGCACCACATTGTAGTTACATTAATGCATAAATAAGAACGAAAAAAATAAAGGTTATTAGGAGGTAAAAATGCAGTACGGATATTTTGACAATGAGAAAAGAGAATATGTTGTAACAAACCCAATGACTCCAAAGCCATGGGTAAATTATCTTGGGTCACCACTTTACGGTGCAATTATTTCAAACAATGCAGGTGGATACAGCTTCGCAAAATCGGGTGCGAACGGAAGAATACTTCGATATGTATTTAACAATTTTGACCAGCCGGGCAGATATATTTACATCAGAGATAATGAAAGCAACGATTATTGGTCAGCGTCATGGCAGCCTGTCGGTAAGGACTTAAATGAATATAAGAGTGAGTGCCATCATGGTACGGCATATACAAATATCATGGCTGATTATTCAGGTATTCATACAGAAGCGCTTTACTACGTACCGCTTGAGTGTTCACACGAGGTCTGGAAGCTTAAGGTAACAAATAATTCTGCAACAAAGAGAAATCTTACAATTACAGGTTATGCAGAATTTACAAACAACTGTAACTACGAGCAGGACCAGGTTAATCTTCAGTATTCACTTTTTATCGGAAGAACATCATTTGTTGATAACAGAGTTGTTCATACAGTACACGGCAATCTTGAAGGGCTTTCAGAAGAGGTCGATGAAAAACGCTCAACTGACAGGGTGTTTGCATTACTGGGCTCAAAGGTGTCATCATTCTGTGGAGATAAGGAAGCATTTCTTGGTTCATACAACAGCTACAGCAATCCGGTAGGTGTTACAAGCGGTAACCTTGGCAATGAGACAAGCTACAATGAAAATTCATGTGGTGCTTTGTCTACTGTATTAGAACTTGAGGCGGGCGAAACAAAAGAAATAGCATTTATCCTTACAATGAAGGAAAAGGATGAAACGGAAGAATTATTAGCCGGCTACAAGGATTTATCAGCAACCTGCGAAAAGGAATATAACGAGCTTGTTAAGCATTGGCATGAGCGTTTTGAACATTTCCAAGTTAATACTCCAAATGAATATTTCAACACAATGATTAATACATGGAATGCTTATAACTGCTTTATGACATTTACATGGTCAAGAGCCGCTTCATATATTTATTGCGGACTTAGAAACGGATATGGCTACAGAGATACCGTACAGGATATTCAGGGCGTAATTCATCTTGCACCTGAGATGGCGGCAGAAAAGATTAGATTTATGTTATCAGCACAGGTTGATAATGGAGGTGGTCTTCCGCTTGTTAAGTTTACACATAATCCGGGACATGAGGATACTCCTGATGATGCATCATATGTTAAGGAGACAGGACATCCTGCATACAGAGCAGACGATGCATTGTGGTTGTTCCCTACAGTTTATAAGTATGTAGCTGAAACAGGAAATGTTGCATTCTTAGATGAGGTAATTCCTTTTGCAAATAAGGATGAAGGTACAGTGTATGAGCATTTAAAGAGAGCAATTGACTTCTCTGCTAATCATCTTGGAATACATGGTATGCCTGCAGGTCTTTATGCAGACTGGAACGATTGCCTTAGATTAGGTAAAGACGGAGAGTCAACATTTGTTGCTTTACAGTATTATCTTGCAATGACAATACTTCGTGAGTTTGCAGAATATAAAAACGATACAGAATATGTGAATTATTTAAATGATAGTCAGAAGAAGCTTGGAAATAAAATTCAGGAACTTTGCTGGAATGAGGACAGATTTATAAGAGGATTTACGGAAAGAGGAGAAGTAATCGGTAATCGTCAGGACCCGGAGGCAAATATGTGGCTTAATCCACAAAGCTGGGCTGTAATCAGTGGTCTTGCAACTGATGAACAGGCTGAACTTGCGCTTTCGATGGTAAATGAGAGACTTAATACGGAATATGGTCTTGTCCTTATGGACCCACCATATCAAAAACATGCATTTGAAGGTGCACTTGCCGTAATTTACAATCAGGGTGTCAAAGAAAATGCAGGT
>CALZHV010000034.1 GCA_945787485.1 uncultured Lachnospiraceae bacterium | reverse complement strand
ATGTTGAAATGATAATAAGCAATGACAAAAGCATTGCCACTAACTGTTTGAATTTCTTTTTCAAAAAAATCCATCCTTTCACTTAAAATTTAGAAACAAAAAAAGAGCCGATTAGATCTCGGCTCTTTTTGTTGCATTAACTTCTAATGCAAAGTCACATACGCTGTATATTTTCCGCAGATATGGCATTGTTCAACTCTAAAATTACCTGAGTCAGCATTTTCGTCAATATATCTCAATGCCTTTTCTTGTGCTTTGTCAAAATTGTTTACCCAACCTATTTGACCTGTTTCGGAAGTATGACCGTCAACATTGCAGTCCCACACTTCTTCAGTTGTTGTGACTTTCTTTGTGGTTGCTACATTTTTTGTGGTAGTCTGTTTTTGTGTTGTGGTAGCTTTCTTTGTAGTAGTCTGCTTCGGAGCAGATTTGGTTGTGGTTTTTGCAGTCGTTGTATTTTCTTTCTTTTCTGTTGTAGTTGCGGTACTGCTATCTGTAGTTTCCTTTTTCTTGTTTTCGGTGGTTTCGGATGTCTTTTCGGTAACATTTGTTGTTTGTGTTTCTGATACTGATTCGGCAGTATTCATAATCGTTTCCGGGGCTGACTCTAAAGTATTTTCACCGCTTTCTCTCTGAACTAACGAACAAGCAGTAACCGAGCACATAATCAATATTACTGTTAATATGATTAATACATATTTACTTTTCATAATATCATCTCCTGCGTTCAACATAGCAGAAAATTTAGAAAATGTCCAGCGTTAAATTACATTGTGGGCGAAAGCCCTTCGGATTCATCTTCAATTTCTTCAAAATCCTTGTCTTCGCTCTCACACTGTGCCTGAGCAACTGCCTGTTCGTATGCATCAAGAACAGCATCATTGAGTGCATTTCTTGCATCGGCAGTAATTGCGTGGAACTGATCGGCATACTTTTTCACACCATTTTCATCCTTATACGGTCTACTCGGCATATTTACGAATAAGCCTTTTCTTGAATCAATAACCTTTAAACCGTGAACTGCAAAAGCACCGCCAATATTCACCGACGCGTATGCCTTTGTGTTTGAGTCATCGTCAATGAGGCGGTGGATTCTTACCGAAATATTAGGTATTTCGGAATGTTTGTTTCCCTTTGTATTTTTGGTTGCGTTTTTAGCTGTGTTCTTGTTAGCCATAGTTAAATCCTCCTGTTATTTTAATAATTGAAGCCGATAAAGGAAAATCCCATATCTGACTGTACTTCTTCTCTTGAAATATCTTCCGGATGTGCAAAGGTTTCCATATACTTTTGTGCCTGTTCATCTGTCAGTTCAACGAAATCTTCACCGCCGTTATCCCCGACAATCAAGATTGGACCGGCATATATGCTATTTCCGACATGGCGGTTTCCTTGCATACCGATGAGCTTTGCCTCGTCATTTCCGACTATACATACATCATCATCGAATGGATGAGTTATTTCGATTAGTCCGCCGACTGCATCCTTTAACACCTCATACTCGTTGATTTTGAGATTAAGTTCAACAGGTGTGTGGTTCGGCGTTATATATACGCATTTCAAACCATCCATTTCCTGACATTTGCTTGTATCAAAATCAACTGTCTTAAAGCCGATTGAATCACAGAAAAAGCATTTTCCGCCCAGGCGTTTATCCTCTGATTCAACCACCTGAATTATATCCGAAACTGATATGCTGTGTCCCTGATGAGTAGGAATTCTTTCGGTGTTGAAAAGCACATAAACATCTTCAAGATCATTTGCCTCGACATCACCGTAAAAAACATTTTTGTAAAGTGATGCATCAATATCTGTACTGTCCTGAATACTCTGCAAGTGCTCGAATCCTAAAAACTTAACTCGATTCTTATCTCTGTCAGAATCGATTTGATAAATCTTTACTCTCATATTAATAACCTCGCTTATGACATCGACATACCGCCGTCCTCCACAGGCTCGGCGCTATCCTCTGATATATTGAGCTTTTCTTTAGCCCAATTAGGAATGAATTCATCCTTCATTACACCGATAAAATCAGAACGCCCGAAGCACGCTTCTTCATTATCTTTAATGAAAAAACCATACACCGTTCTGCCTATTGCAGTAGGAGAACAACCGAAACCTCCTGTGGCTTTAAAAAGTTGATCCTCCGGCGTCTTGTATTTATCTTTGAGACTTGAAGGGGATATAACGAGAATTCTGCCCTCATAATCAAGTCCTGTTTCGTCAATGCAATGAGAACTGTCCCACAGATGCAGATCGTTCCACACTTTTCTTGCCTCATTGATAAATCCGTTGAGAAGTGCAGGATGTGAATTTACATAATATTCCTGACGCATATTGCTGCTTGGAGAGTATAGACTCGCGCCCCACTTTCTGTTTGCTTCGGAATATCTTAAATCATCCGGACTCTTTTTAAGTGTGTAGCGAAGTATAAAGTTAACACGGTCAAAGCCGTATTCGTCAATAATTGATTTGACGCAATCCGTATTCAAGGTATTATCCTTAAAATTTTCAGTGATTGCCTTTTCAATTGCCCTTGCGCAATTAATATTTGCCCAATGACTTTCACGCCATTTATCAACCTCTCCCAAATGCCTTGCATCATTGAGTGAATAATTGTAAAGCATTACATAATCAGACACGGTTTGCGCCTCCCTGCTTCATAGCCCAATTTGCTGACAGATGTACAAGAGCCGTTTTCTGTTCTTCCTCTGTCAAACCATCAAGAAATTCTGTCAGAGTTATGCTTTCGGACTGCAAATCACAATCATCACTGTACATTGGGCAGTTTTCATCGCAAATAACTTCACGCTTAACAATAACTGTATTGTTATCTGACTGTGTAAAAGAAAGCACATCGTTATACTTGAAACCAACTCTCTGCCTGATTTCATAAGGAATTGTAACTCTGCCTCTTTTACCTAAGATTCTAAAAATTTTCATTTTCACACCTCCAATCAAACCTCATTTATGCATCGCTTACAATGAGGACACACAAGCTCACAATCCTCACAAGCATACACTCTTCCGTCAGAAATCATTTCGTTGAGTTCTTCGTCCGGTACATTACGAATATATAAATAACCTTTTTCGTAATAGGTTTCAAGATAGGAATCCTCGTTTATCCCTATGGTTTCTGCAACATCCTCGGGTAAATCTATTTTTATTTTTACATCAAATTCCATAGTTGCTTCTCCTTTTAATAATCGTATTTATAATCAAATAAAGAAATCTGCATTGTTTCTTCAATAAAGGCTTTTTTGTTTTCTTTCGCTTGCTCCAACAAATCGTAATTTGCAATTAGCAATTCCTCATACATTTCACCGGGATTTGAACTTTGCCGCATATTATGAAGCCTTTTTTGCACATAGGTATAAAATCCGAATTTTTCGGCAAGAGCTGAGATAAACGGATCATTATTGTAAGTGATTATAAACTTACATTGTCCTTCATATTTCAAATGAAGTTCATACATAAATTCAAAAAGTACTTCATGCTGTTCTTTGTCAAAATTAGATTTTTGATAATATGCTTCTGTGTCCTTATATGGTGGATCAAGCAATATAAAAGTATTTGGACCGGCGGCATACCGAATAGCGTCCTTATAATCTCGATGTAAAACAATAGCATTTCGCAATCTTCTGCAAGCTGTAACCAATCTTGCAAATTTTCTTGTCATATCTCGTTTATCAATTGCAAATGTTTTACCTGTTGAACTAAAGCTGAATGTTTGGTTTTCAAAAAATGCAACTGCCAGCTTTATATCACTCCAGGAAGCATTTTCAATTTGAATTGCCGTATCGGTTATATCATCAAGAATATTAGGAACACCTTTCAGCAGTTCTTTATTCTCTTTGAAAATCTGTTCGGAGTTAAAAGAAAAATAAAGTCTGCCGATAAGAAACACAAGCTTTTTGCTGTTTTGAAGCACTCTAAAAAACTTAACTAAATCACCGTTATAATCATTGAGTATTTCCTTTTCAACAGGCTTTTTTCTCAAAAACACTTCTGCACTTCCCATACAAGGTTCAATATAGATTTTATGTGGCGGCATAAAGGCATCAATTGTTTTGTAAATGCATCCTTTATTGCCTGTCCACTGAAGCGGAGAAGTATTGTCTGACATTTTCATCACCTCCAATTTGGAAAGGAGGTGCATTGCGTATAAACAAAAAAGCTGTCTCGCGTTTATACGCAAAACAGCCTCATTCCTCTTAAATTATTACTTTGTATTTTCTTCGTTTTCTGACTTATTATATGGATGAACAGACATATAATCATCAGCCGATTTGGCAGCAGTAGCAAGGCACATAGTTGTTACACCGAAAAATCCTCCAAACAAAAAAGATAATATAATAGCCAATATTTTCATAATACCCCCGTATTAAAAACTAGATAAATTACATAGACTGTTCATAGCCAAAATCTTCGTCTTCATCCCCGTACTCGTCTTCTTCTGGACCGGTGATGTTTACATATTCACCGATTATGTTGAGAGCTGAATAGTAGCTGTCGGAATGAGTTATTCTATCACACATCTCCTTTGCCTCATCAGCCATTCCGTTTCGACGAAGTGTTCTTGATGCAATTCCCATAAGGTTGAAGATGTTTCCATCCTGACCGATAAGCTCACAGTTCGGCTTTTGCTTTTCTTCTGAAATATATCCGCCGAAAGAATGTATAACATAATCTGAAAGCCAAGTGCCGTAAAACTGTGAATGTGTTGATAGCCTCCATGTAGCGAGCCTCCCCATATCAAGCTCGACATTTTCAAAGGGATAGAGCAGATTGGTAAGCTCATCTTTTTTAAAGGAATATGCTATTTCAAATTTAGAACCGTTAAGGAGTATTCCATCCTTTGTCAGCATTTCATTTACTCCGTCAAGCCATTCCTGTAGATCTCCACCGCAGCCTTGAAGTATAAGTCCTTCCTTGCCTTCCATTCGGCGCAGTTCGTCGATGGTAATTTCTTTTATTGGCATAAATTCATATCTCCTGTCTGTTCTTCCGATTCATCCAATGAAAAATTTTCAGTAATATAATCATCAATGGATAAATCTTCGACACCTATAAAATTAGGACTGTTATCTTCTGTAAATTCAATGTATCCATTCTTGCTGAAGTCAATCGTTTCATTTGTCAATACCGAGCCTGCATTGTTGACCTTTACATTCGGCTCTATGGCTGTAATCTCGCCTTCATCATTATGACGAAAATAATAGAGATTGAGTCCAAGCGGTACATCCTCCAGGTTAAGTCTTTTGTTAGTAAAAAGAGCAGGCTTGCCGAACAACTCAACAAGTTCGAAATCTTTTTTCCAAGTAGACACATAATCTGTTCCTGTTTGATTAATGTGCAGACTGTAACTGTCCAATTCTGTATCCCACATTTCTGCTGAAAACTCCAACGCTTCTTTTCGTGTTTCGGGATACTTTTCTTCTGTGATGCTACCGTTTTTGAAGACAACCGTTCCGCAGTTGTGTCCTAAATCTTCATCTGCATACCTCATTGACATTTCAATATTGGGATATTTTTGAGATAAATTCAAAATGGCCGGTACAGGTGCATACCAAGCTGTCTGAAAATATATGGTATTATTTTCTTCGGACATTTCATCGAAATCGTAAGCATTCCATTTTGTACCCCAATTTTTGTATGCCCATTCGCGCCATGTCGGAGCACCATACTTATGAAGATTATCTACTGCAATAACACCAATATCCCAAATTTCCTTTTCATCATCATTAAGGTCATCACGGTGTTTACGCAAATCATCAAAGAATTCCTCATATGTGCCTTCCTTGTTTTTGAGTTCTTCGGGCATACTTTCAAGGTATTCTTTTACCATTTCTATTCCCTGGATACTTTTTGAGCCGCTTTCTATATTCAGGGGTTCGGGCATAGGAATAATTTTGTTGAAATCAATAGAACCATAGCCTATATCATCATTTTTAATTGCTTCAAGCATTTGCTTTATTTCAGCTTTATCACCACTGAAGGTTAGATTGATTTGTACCCAGTTTGGCATTTTTATCACCCTTTCGTAATTTTGTATTTTTCATTAACTGCTTTGATTCTTCCTAATATATCAACTAAAACAGGAACCATAATACTGTTTCCGGCAATCTTATACAGTTTCGAATCAAGCAATCCCAACTCATCTTTCAATTTGAAAAACTGCTCATCAGTAAAGCCTTGCAACCGAAAGCATTCCTGAGGCATCAACTTGCGTATTCTGCCATTATGAATGATTCCGTGCCTGTCTGTAACAGTGATACAAAAAGCAGGAGCGCCATTTGGTCTTATTCTTGTACCATTCTGCCATACTTTTTCTTTATCGGGATTAATTACAGGATACACTCCATCTTCTTCAACAAATACTGCCGAATGTTCACCCTTGTGCTTACTGATTCCCGAATCCTGTCTTGTAGTAATACATCTTGCTGTATCCGTAAATTTTGAATCTTCATTCATATCAACGAAGTACATTCCCGTATTACTGCCAAAACCCCCGCCGGAGGCTGTAAGAGTTACGGCTGTTCCGTTTGAATCATAGACTCTGCTTCCTTGTGGCTTCTTATATGTGAGTTCTTGAAGAGCCTTTCCGATTTTTCTTTCGATAGGTAATATTTCTCCGGCGCATCTCTGATCAAGATATCCAACAAAGAATATGCGCTTTCGGCTTTGGGGAAGATAAGATGAGCCGTCAATATTTTGCCATTCACACACATACCCCAATCTTGATATTTCGCTGAGGATGGTCGTAAAAACTTTCCCGTCTTCAATCGTTCGAATATTGGGAACATTTTCAAAGATGAAAAATGGAGGACGCTTTGCTGCAAGTATTCGGGTAAGCTCAAAGAACAAAGTTCCTCTTTCATCTTCAAATGCCAATTTTCTTCCTGAAGCGGAGAATGGTTGGCAGGGGAAGCCACCGACAAGAATATCGAAATCAGGGATTTCATCTGTCTTGATGGTTTTTGCGTCATTAAAATATTTTTCTCCTTTTGTGTCATATAAAGTACGATAGGCGGCAATGGGTATCGGATCATTATCACAATATCCGACAAACTCAAAGCCGCCTATTATTTCTGCTGCACTGCGGAATGCACTTATTCCACAGAACATATCCAGTACACGGATTGCCATAGCTAATCCGACATTTCAATTTTTTCAATACACCTCACATTCCCATTGACTGTGTCTGCTCTTCATTTTCATGCATTTCATTAGTTGTTTCTTCTACGCAAATTGCTGTGTTTTCTTCTTCAATTTCCTGTTCGGTTAGCTTTCTAAAACTGTCTTGATTTGGCTCGATTGAGAGCGTTCTGCCATTATCCCAAAGCATATGAATTGTAGCTCCGTCATCGACATAATCAACAGTTCCTCTTGTACCTGCAGGAACAGGATCATAAGGATCATTCATTGACAAAAGTTCAATTCTTGTTCCTTTCGGATACTGCTTTCGTAATTCTACAGCCATGCGGTATTTCCTTTCAAAATCGTTCATAGTAAAATGCCTCCTTTCTTAGTTTTTTATATAAAAAAATAGCCCACATTTCTGTGAGCTATTTTTTGCAATATTAGGTTTTACACCTTTATAATGTGAACTTTTAATAATAACCTTTCAACTCTCTGGCTCTTTCACATTGAGACTCACTTTTAAAGCTATCACCTATGGTATTTAAGATATAAGATGTTCGAGGATATGATATTCGCAACTTTTCTGCATAATCATAATATTTTTTGGCTATCTTCTCCTCTTCATCTCCACCGGTAACAGCATGTACTCCTCTTTGGTTAAATAAGCCAATTCTAAAATTGTTTTCCAAGATTTCAGAAGAATTAAGTTCGAAAAATTCCCGAACATATTTATGTGGCCAAACTCCATCTTCATCAATGGGTGAATATGAAAGAATTTTACCTATTTCTATATCGCAAGCTTTTTTATATTTTTTCTCTTCGGCTAATTTCCTTAATTCGGTTATCCAATTGTTGAAGTGTCCCTTGTCAATTTGATTTTCTTGTTGTCCAGGGAGTCGTTTTATTCTTCCTAATACTTCGAATGCATTGTTCACAATTGATTTGTTTATTTTCTGTATTGCGTCATTATCGTATTCGTCATTTTTATAGTAGTATGAAATAATTTCTAAAAATAATGACGGCTCACTCAATAAGTTTTCTATTAGACATTTGGGTTCAAAATCCAAATCAAATTTTTGTACATAAGCAAACTCCAATTGTGAAACCTGTAAGGTGTCTACATTCTTGTCATTATATAGTTTTTCAAATAATTTTTCCAATTCATAACTATTAATACTATTTAAACAAATACCATTGTTTTCTGAATTAGGATGATATGATAATCCTTTATGTAATGCTTCTAAAATCAATTCAGAATTACCAAAGTCTTCAAAATACAATTGCCTCATAACAGAATATGGTCTATTAACCTGTAAAAGCTTTATCATACAATCTTGTGCGAATTCCTTTTCTTCAGGCAATATCCACGCATCAACATTCTCCCAGTAAGCAATTTGCTGTTCTTTGGACATTTTATCTATCAATTCTATTACATCAGGTTTAATTGGAAGCTGGTTAATTATAAATTGTACGTCTTCACTTCCATTTTCTAATAGTGGATGAAAAAACGTTACACCCTTTATGTAATACATTGAATTGACCAACATTTCAACAAATCTTGGTATTTCATTATGTGCTGTTTTAATGAAATCAATAGTAATATTATCAACATATTTTGAACTTGTTAAAGAGTTTGCTAACAGACTAATATTTGAAACCTGGGGTACAATCTGGTATAATGAACCAAATCCAAATTCATCAAGGGTTTTTTCTAAAGCTTCAACACGTTCTTTTTGCAATTCATTTTTCTCTTTTTCATAATCGTAGTTTCCTTTATCAAACACACAAGGATTCAAACCATAAAAATCATGTGAATAAAAGGCAACATATTTCAAAGGAGAGTTCGGAAGCAACAAATTATACAATTGTTCCAGCTTATTTAAAGTTTTTTCAGGTAAACTCCAATCTGCATTTGCAAATTTCTTGTGTCGACTTATTTTGCAAATCAAATCTTCACAAAGCTTCAGCTTGTCATTGTCTGGAATACTCAATACCAAATCATTTTTATCAACTTTCAAGGTTTCAAATGCTTTGTCAAATATCGTAAAATATTTGATTATTATTTTCCAGTCATCATAACACGCAGTAAGTGTTTTTACAAAATGTTCCGCTATTATTTCTATTGAATTATAGTAGTCTTTTGTTGTAACCTCAATTTTTTTCTTTTCTATATATCTCCATTGGAACTCCGAAAGATTACCTACTATTCCTGAGCCTGAAGGAAATAAAGTATTTATTAGGTTCCTTCCTGTAAAATAATATTCTTCGATTATCTTACTTAATAATATAATCCTATTTTCTGAAGATAAAGCACCTTGAGGATACCATAAACAAAAGAATTTATATAATGATTCTATTGGCGAATTTGTCATTTTATAATTAAACTTTTTTTCTGCAATTCTTACCAGTGAATATACAGACCTTACACAGTATTGTTCAAGCCACATGAGTTTTTCTAATGCCCATAAAATACTTGTGTAATAGGTTCTACCAAAAAAAGAACTGTCTAAATTCTCAAACAGACACCAAAACGCATTTGCTTCATCTTTGATATTTTTTTCAATAACACTTGCTATTACATCAGGTGTTGCTTCAACAAAATCAGGTATGTACTCACAAATTGTAAACCAATCTTGTCTTGAGTTGAGTTTATCAAAAATTTCAGTAACTAAAGCATTACATTCGTTAACACTGTTTGAACAAAATCCAGATGTTTTATCATCTTCTCCGAATTCAACAATTTTTGTCATTGATAATATCAAGCCTTTTTTAAAACGACTTGAAAATCTTGGCCGCTTATCATATAAAGAAGCAAAGGGCTGTTTTTCCTCGGGTAATTCATATACTGGATCTTTTGCCGAGAAAACCATTTTTATACACTCTTTATATCTTTTAAAATTATCACCTGTAATGAATTGCAATAAAATGTCCCATAATTCATTTACAGATATACATGCAAATGAATTATCCAAATTGAAAATTGGTGCATTATCTCCAACAGTAAAATTTTGTATAGATTCAATATATTCATCAAAACTCTTCCCGGATAATAATTCTATTGCTTCTTTATCGCCATTATAGTTACTATCCCATGCATTAGCCAATAATGCCGGAACTAAAAATTTAACATCGTTTTGCTGAAACCAATAAGGTATCTTTAAATTAACATCACTTGTTAGTTTTTGTAAAAGGGGAGAAAATCTGCATTTAACATCAGAAGTCATTTTATCAGCTTCATTAGCGTTATATCCAATGCTTTCTAAACTAGCACTGAAATCACGACGCCTTCTGCTTGAAAGGTGGCATCTTGCAGAATTTTTATATAATAGATCAATAGGTCCGTTTTTTTCAGTAGGAATTATTATTGTTCCTTGAATATTGATTTGATCTTTTTCATTTTTAAAAGCGGGAATAATTATAGAATCATTAAAATTCTGACAGGCATTATTTAAAGCTTCAGAAGATAATGCGACTATTATTTTAGATAAAAGCTGTTTGTGTTTTATATCTTGATTCTCTAAAAGTTCTGCAGCAATAGTAAGTATTCCTTCTATTTTTGACTCGGTAGATAGAATAATAAGTTTTTCATTTTTCTCTATCAAATTAATTATTTCTTCTGTTATAAGTTTTTCTCTTCCCTTACGAAAGAATTCAGCCGTTAACTGTGGCTTTGTTTTACTAACAATACTATCCCAATAAGTTCCCAAATCCACCAAATCATAAACATCTTTACCTATAATTTTAGAAAACCATACGGAGACAGAAGGGCATTGATCCAACCACATTTCAAGATTATTTGCATCCATGATGCGTACATTTTTCCATATTCCTTCTTTTTGTTTTTGTAAAGTGAATTCAGCAATACCTTCTCTATGGTTCCATATCCTACTTGTTACAAAACAAAATGTTGTTTGCTTTGGATCTACACCATTAGGATTTTCGGATCTTTTGTTATAGTCTTCGTTAAACTTTTCTTTTATATTTTTATCAGTACCACACTCCCATACAGACATACCATCTGGATAAAAAGGATTGTTGTCAGTGGTTTTTATATATCCATCATATCCGTTATATTGTACAGCATTCTCAAACGGAAAATGGTGATCTTCAATATTATTTGAAGAAGCCAAAATTAGTTTCCATAACAACTTTGGCAAAAGTTCCTGAGCCCTACGAGGATTCATGTTTGTCCAATTTTCAATATCGCTTGCTTTAATAGACAAAATATTCATATTTACACTTCCTATTATAATCGTTATTTATACATATATCATTATACCATATAATAACAAATTTTGCACTAATGCATAAATCAAACAATAATCTAAAAAATTGATAAAATGATTTTCAAAACAACATAGTTTAAACAAAAGTTTTCCGTTTATTATCATTAAATTTGCAATTTTTAGTATACAATCAAATAAATTCTCTGGTATTCAGCAATTAAGTTTTATTTATTTTTTGTAATAATGATAATTTTCATTTAACATATTAGGTAAAGGTTCAAAAATTTTGTACTAATACACACCTCTACAATCATTTTTTACACATATTATATTGAAATATATTCAGAGATATATTTCAAAAATACTAATTCGATATAGTTTATTTGTTAAAGGTATAAGGGATATATTTTCGTATCCTTTGTCTCGTTTTTTACCAGATCTCGCTAATATAATCAGACGTGATCTTATTTTTCCTTAATACTCACAAATACTCACAAATTAATTAACTTTGCTATTTCGCCAATACACCATTTCAATATTAGTAAACAGATGATGTAAAAAAAGCACTATAGATTGATTTATTTATATCAATAAACAAAAAATTTTCTTACTATCGAATTGACGCTGTTCAGATTAATTCTTTTTTCTTATTTTCCTTTCCAAAATTTTGAGTAAAATATACAGCTTTGTAAATAATTAACAGATAATGAATAATATATTTTATAAACTTGTATACATATTCTAAAAAAACTATTATTGATTGACTTTTTGGAAATAAAATGATATCATCACCAATATAAGGGAGTAGTTCACGCAATTGTAGGTGCGTAACTAAATCAACTTGGTCGTTTGACTGGTTTAGTTTTAAAGAATGAGACTTATATATAGTAGATCGAACTATGTATAAGTCTGTTTTTTTTTGAATACAACTTAAGAAGGTGTTAATTAATGCTTGATAGTTCAGGAAAACCTATTCGTGGAAAGATGGATTTTTTTAGACCCGAACTCGATCCAAGATTAAACAAAATAAACACATTTAACAGTATGGATATGTTTCGAGAGTTTCTTAAAGATAGTATCGCTTTAAGAATGCAAACCACAATACTAAAACCCATAAAAATTACAAAAGAATGTTTAAATATAATAGAAAATAATGATACTACCAATAATAAATACATTTTTGCATTTATTAAGTGTACCGTGGAATATTATAATGACGAAAAAGTTCATATTGCAGCTTCTGTAAACAAAACTTGTCCAAGCTGTTTATCAAGAGATAATAAAAAATCTGTTCAACATGCTAAACAAGATTGTATATATACATCAAGAGTATATATGAAAAAAGTCCAGAATATTATTAACAAAAAGGAAAAATCTAAAGCCAAGGAAATTGCTCTACAAAAGTATCAAGCAATTAGTCAGGCAACTAAATTTTTTGCTTCGTATATTTCGAGTTTGTTGATTGAAGAATTACCTAAAACTGTTGACACTAAAACAATAAAAAAAATCAAAGATAACAAATATTGTGATAATTTAGAGGAAATATATTCTTATGATGTAATTAATGATATATATCGTATGAACAAAGAAAAATCCGTATATTACAAATCAATTGACATTAGAGCCGCTACGGAAATATTTTGCAGTAAATTTAAATTTTAGCAAATTACAATAACTTTTATTTTAGGTGATTATTATGAGTTTAACAATTGATGAACACTTTTTTCAAGACTTGTTTATAAGTAAGAAAGTGGATTATTATGGTAAATTTTACTTATTAATGTATGACATTATTTGGCCATCAGAAGAAAGTTTCATAAATTTTTTAAACTCTTCAGATATTTCCTTAAAAATTCAATTTTCAAAAGAAATATATAACAATTTTACTTTTTCAAATGATTTATCTTTGCCTTCATCAATCGTTTTATCTGTTCTGAATGACCAATATAAAGATTATAAAAACGAATCTGACGGATATGTTTCCCAAGATCACATTATTCATTGCATTAATCTTTATATTTTAGGCGTTTATCTGTTTTTTAATTCTGAAGAGTTAAATTCTAAAATATTAAATATTAATAGTGATAAAAATTGCTATACACAAATAAAGGAATTTATTTTAAAATGGCAAATATTTTCACTGTATCATGATATTGGATATTTTTTTGAAGATAAAGATTTATCAAAAAAAGAATTGGAAATTTATAAAAGTTTAAAATATCAAACATTGCATCATCTTATAATAAATAATATTGCAAATACTTTTGCATATAAATTTCTTGCGGAATTATCAAATTGTCCACTCAACAAAAATCTATTTAATGAAGATGATGGAACTTGGTATGATATTTCAAAAAAAATAATTACACGAAATGATTTTGAGAACGAAATCAATTTTTTTTATGATGCTCCTTGTTTTAATGGAATACAAAAAGATGAAGACATTTTTAAATTATTACCATTACTAAAAGATACTCCATATTTAACAATTATATTTGATGAGCATGTGAATATTGTTGCATTAGTAATTAGAAAGCAAAGAAAGGTTTTAAATATATTTAGCAAAACACCTTTTCTTATCAATTCAATTATTGTTAACAATACATTAGACCATACCAACAAAAATTTCTTTTTTAGATATTATGTTAAAAATATTCATGATTTTTCTTTTTGGGAATCAGCTATCAACAGTTATCCTGCAATAAATGAAGTTTCTTTACAATTTCCTCAGAAATTGAATGGTTATGCTTTAATTAACAGTTCTAATATTAAATCCATAATTTTCAAAACATACTCTTGGATACTAGAATCCTTGCCATTAAATGAAACAAAAGAAGAGGCGTTATATGATAAAAACTATCATTTTTGCCAAGGTGAATATATAAAAAAATACTTCCACGAAAAAATTGACACAACAGTTAAATCTGAAGATATAAATAATGATAAATTTTTGGAAGACATAGTTGAAAAATTATGCAAGTTAATGTCAAGTAATAAAAAATTAAAAAACATAAAAAAAGATATTAACAGCCAAACAGATAAACTTTATGAGGAAAGATTTGGAACGACACATAACTTTGCACAATATTATAAAGATCAAATCAATCTCATCAAAAATGATAACAATATATCATATGATATTGAACTTGATTTTAATGAGATATTTAAAAAAAGTTACTCTAATGATTTTTCGAAAATGTTGCTAAATAAAATTATAGAAATCTCAACAAAAATGAGTATTGATTTCAATCAATTAATAAATTATCGCCCCAAACATGCTAGCTATGATCACGGAATTGCATCAGCATCATTAATATTCCAATTATTATCTTTTAGTAAATCTATAAAAGATTCTTACGGAAATAATTCATTAAAATTATCATGGTCAAACGAATTTCAAAAAGAACAACAATTAGATTTTTATAGTGATATAATTTTTTCAATTCTATTGCACAATATTTATTGTAAAAAATATGATCCTTATAATGGCGTTGATTATGAACAAAACATTCATATCAATCCGTTTAGTTATTTTTGTGCATTGTGTGATACTATTCAAAAATGGGGACGGCCAAAAAAAGTAAATTTATCAAAAGTCGATTTACCATATAACAATTATCTTGAAGATGAATTTGATATAGCAATTATTGAGAATCATATACAAATCAAATGTTTAAAAAAAGATTTGTCTAATATTCAAAATATAATAAATGACGCTGAAACCTTTTTACCAGGAATATCAACCCTTATCAAGATTAACGCATTTTGATAAAACTTTTGAGTATAATCTAACGACCACTAAACGACCACATATTTTCAAGAATACATGGAAACAATGGAAAATATGTGTGTACCAGATGGACAAAACAATGCTAAAAGCGGCTTAAAACCATATAATTGAGACTCATCATTAGGGCTACGAACCAGTAGGTCGAGGGTTCGAGTCCCCCGCAGCGTGCCAAAAGTCCCGTAAACACTGTGTTTTCGGGACTTTTTTGTTTCCTCTGTTTTCGTTGGTACAATCCTTGTTTCACCCAGTAGGTCATATATAATGTATATAATCTGTAATATACTTTTGTTAAGATTTACAACAAAATTTCGCTTGAAACTGTGTAAATGACGCCTAAATGACTCCCACTGAATTATTTT
>CALZHV010000033.1 GCA_945787485.1 uncultured Lachnospiraceae bacterium | reverse complement strand
GATGAGTTTACTAATAGTAATAATTATAAAGAGTATACATATATTTTAATTGATTTACTAATTCAATAACTCTAATATACTGTTTACCAGAGTATCATTCTGGCTTGGTTTCATAAAACAAAATCTGATGTAAGAATCGTCTAAACCACGGAAGGTATCGCAGTTTCGGATAATAATGCCTTTTAATTTGCAATGCTCTGATATAACAGATGCATTGACATCAGGCTTTAATATTTTGGCAAGCATAAAGTTTGCTGCAGGCTTGTAAAGCTTGATGTTTTTGTTAGGCGACATTGCAGAATATATAAGATTTCTTTCAGTATATATCTGTGAATTAGACTCTAATATGTATTCTGTATCGCGAAGCATTGCAATGCATGCAACTGCTGACAGGGTTGAAATATTATTTGATGCAAACCCCGCATTGATAATACTCTTTTTTGCAGTATTATTCATAACCGCATATGCAAGTCTTATGCCCGGAACAGCGAAAAATTTTGACACACTTCGCAATATTGCGATGTTTTTATAATCTTCTACGAGAGGTAAGCAAGTATTACCAGACGCCTGATTAACAAACTCGATATACATTTCGTCGATTAAAAGGAAAGTGTCAAGCTCCTCACAAACGGCTGCTAATGTTTCTAAATCATCCTTTGAAATAAGCTTTGATGTAGGATTGTTTGGATTGCCGATTATTATCATGTCATATGAGGAATTAAGCATTCCGACAAATTCTGCAATATTAAATTCAAAGTCTTCCTCCTCCTTCAAATCGAAGAAATCGACTTCACAGCCGTGAGCTTTAAGTACATTTTCGTATTCAGAATAGCAAGGAGACAAAAGCATTGTCTTTTCAGGCTTTAACTGAGACACGAATCTGTGTAGTAAATCGGAAGAACTGTTTCCAAGCAAAATGTGTTCCTTATTACATTTGGCATACTGGGAAATTGCATCCTTAAGGCCGTCGTAATAATCGTTCGGATATCTTACTATAGACGACAACTCGTTTTGCATTGCTTTTATTGCAGAATCGGGCGCACCCATTGGATTTAAATTTGCATTATAAAGAACGGTGTCAAACTGCTCTAAGCGTAACTGGTTGTTGTTCATTTTTTCTCCCCCTAATATCTTTTTTTATATTTAACGTTGAATACTTTTAAATTTATAATCTTTTTGTTATAATATACACGGGTGCGTTTGCCTAGTGACAAACCGCTTAATTAATTATATCATTATGGCAAATAATATCAAGCAAAATAAAGATTATTAACATGTCACAAAATGACAGAAAAGATACATTTGGGATTAATAAAATACGAGGTAAGATATGAAAGGTATAGTAGAACATTTTGCCAAAGGTGAATTTCAAATCGACAGACCGGAGATTGAAATCTCACAGGAATTTCTCAAATTAAATATTGAGTCAGGAACCATATACGAAGGAAAGTTTACTGTAGGAAGTACAAACAATCACACAATAAAAGCGATGGTATATGACAGCAGATATTTACTCAGATTTGATAATCATACATATATCAACAAGAGATTTGATGTTACATATACATTCGATGCTACCTGTCTTGCAGCAGGTAAGAATTACAAGGGGCATATAAGTGTCATATCAGATGGTGGAGAATTTAAGATTCCATATGATATTGATGTTGTTACACCGTTTGTAAAATATGGCGAACAGAAGATAGATGATTTGTTTAAGTTCGCTTCACTTGCTGAAAGTAATTGGCAGGAAGCGAAAAAAGTGTTTGTGCGTGATGATTTTAAGAGAACTTTTATCGAAAAGGATCCTATAGTAAAGCAGATATATGTCAGTTTGATGGAAAGCCAGTCTGTAGACCAGGCACTCGAGGAGTTTCTGGTTTATGTTCATAAAAAACGTGCTCTTACTTTGTCAGTGTCAAAGGCAAAAATTAATGTTGAGATGCCTTCGGAGCTTTCAAAAATATCGATTAATATAAGTAAGAATACATGGGGTTTTACTAATTCAAAGGTTAAATCGATGGCAGATTTCCTTATTCCGGCAAGAAAAAATATTACAAGTGCGGATTTTGTAGGGAATATGGTATCGCTTGATGTGCTTATTTCTCCTGAGAATGTACCGGATGGTATTAATTCAGGAAAAATTATTATTGAAAACATATATCAGACTATTGAGGTAGACATTGTTTTGTCGAGGCCTGTATCAAATAAAATCGTTTCTCCGAGAATAGGAAATCGAAATAAGGCAAGAAAGACAAATATCATAAAGCTTAATCAGACTTATCTTGATTACAGAATGGACAAGATAAAGATAGCTGAGTTTATTGCAAAAACAATGCAGTATTTCAAGAGTCTTGCACAGCAGAGCCCTGAAAATGATTTGTATCGATTGGGAATGATGCACATGAGTATTCTTCAGGGAGACCTTGAGAGAGTGCAGCAGGAATTCCTAAGAATAGAGGCAGATGTCGATTACGAGCAGATGGATAAACATCAGCAGTGCTATTACGTTTATCTTAAGGCAATGGTCGATAAAAAGACAGGAAGCATTGAAAAGGCAAAGAATGCAATAAGAAGAAACTACAGGACAGAATCTGATAAAATCTTCTATTTTCTTTTGTTGACATTTATCGATGATACATACGCAAACGACCCTGTGGCGATGCATAATGAGATAACAGCGTTGTATGAAAGTGGTTACAACAGTCCTATTATGTATATGGAAATGTGCGAGATGTTTAACAATAATCCGTTAATGTTAAGGAAAATTTCCGATTTGGAAATAACCACCATTCGTTGGGGTATACGTCATAAATACATTTCAGATGAAGTTATTAATGAGTTTATAAGACTGGCTGCTTCATTCCAGGAATTTGATTCAAAAATATTTGGAATTATGGAAGCTATTTATGATAAGACAAAGAGCGTTGAAGTATTAAAGAGTATTATTTCCATGCTCCTAAGTGCTGAAAAATATGATAATAAATATCACAGATTTTATTTGGACGCTGTAGAAAAGTCATTGAAGTTTATCGGACTTAACGAAAGCTTCGTAAAGAGTATGAATTTCTCAAGATATGATCTTATTCCACAGTCTGTTCTGATGTATCTGAATTATAAAAATACACTCACAGAAACAGAGCTTGCTTACTTGTATGCAAATGTAATTTATAACAAGTCACAGCATATGAAGGTTTACCATGAATATTGTACAACAATGCAGGACTTCATGGAGAATATGATTATAAAAGGTAAAGTAAGTGACGACTTAACTGTTTTATATGATGAGTTCCTTGATCCGGATACAGTAAGCTCACTATACGCAGACAAGCTTATAAATATTGTATTCAGAAGAAAAATTGTCTGCTACAACAAGGGCGTAAGAGCTGTAATTGTTACTCACAGAGAGCTCGAAGAGGTTCAGAGAGTACCGATTGTTAACGGCGAAGCATATGTGGAAATTCTGTCGAATACTGCATCTATTATTTTTGAAGATGGAGACGGAAACAGGTATGCCGGTTCTATTCCATACCATTTGGAAAGAATTGTTGATGAAAAGGCTTATATGCCGATATGCTGCAAATACAGTCCGAGAGATTACAGAGTATTGTTGTATAATTATGAGAATCTCGGTGAATTTACATTCAGAAAGGCCATCGAGGTTAACTCAGCACGTGATGTAGTAAACTGTGAACAGATTTCCTATGATTATAAACAGATGGCATATCTTAATATAATTGAATACTATCACGAAAATCTGGATGCGGACGTACTTAGAAAGTATCTTGGAAAATTGGATATTGAATATTTGAATCATGCAAACGCAAGAGTTATTATCGCATACCTTGTCGATATGAATATGTATGATAAAGCGTTCCAGGCTGTTAAACTGTACGGCTTTGACGAGATAGATTCGGAGGAGCTTTTCAGCCTTGCCAATTATGGTGTTGAGGATTCAAATGGCTTCCTTAACGAAGATTTGCTTGCCATTTGTGTACATCTTTATAAGATGGGTAAAGGAAATGAAAGAATCCTCACATATGTCATGAACAACTTTAAAGGCGATCTGAATGAACTTGCTGCCTTGTTTAAAACAGTGAGAGACAGAATTAAGGATGTTTCATTACTTGCAGAAAATACACTGGCACAAATGATGTTTGCCATGGGTAATGTAGAGTATATATTTGATATTTTCTCTGCATATTACAACGGACGAAGCAGGGGACTTGTTGTAAAGGCATATCTTCGATATGCGGCAAAGAATTATCTTATTGATGATGTGCAGACTCCGGGTACAATATTTGATTGTATGTATCTTGAGTTTATGAAGGGTAACATAGATGATGAACTTTCGAGGATGGCATTGCTTCTTCATTTCAGCAAGCTTGACAGATATACTGAGGAGCAGAAGGAATGGATAAGTGAATCTGTCGGAAGATTTATGGATGCCGGAAAGATTCTTCCGTTTTATAAGAGCTTTAAGAGCTTTATTAAGCTTCCGCAGGATGTATTCTTAAAAACATATCTTATATATAAGGGTGAACCGTCAATACAGGTAAAGGTAAAATATGCATTTGATACAGGTTCAAGACAGATACTTACATACAAGACTGACAGACTTGATGAAATGATATCTGGATTATATGTAAAAGAATTTGTTATATTCCATGGCGAGAGACTTGTATATAAGATTGATAAGGATATTCTTGGCAGTGCATATGTTGTTGAGAGTGAAGCATTGAAGACAAAGAGCTTCAATCGTAAAGACAGAAGTCGATTTGAATTGATTAACAGCATGCTTGTTAATCAGGAAATGCGAGAGGATAATGAGTTGCTCGAGACACTGGATGTTTATATTAACACAGTTCATTTGTTTGAGGAAAACTTGAACATATTGTAAGAAGGGATAAATAATGGCAGAAGCATATTACATTGGAATGGATTTGTGTTCCGACTCAACGCAGATAAGCTTTTACAATGATATAAAGCGTGAGCCGGAAACGGTAAACCAATTGAATAACAAAGAAACATATATGATGCCTAATATTTTGTTTTATAGTAAAGATACTGCTGACTGGTATGTGGGCTCAGAGGCATCTGAAGCACGTTTCAAAGAAAATGGTATTATACTTGATGAACTTTTTAAAAATGCAGGTAGCGATGAAAAAGTTGATGTGGACGGAGTTTCCTATTCGTACAAGCAGTTGTTTCTGAAAATGCTGAAAATGCATATTGATTCATTTTTGTACAGATATGAAGGAGCGATAGTAAAGAAGCTTGTTGTTACGATTCCGGAGTATTCGAAACAGCTTTTCAGAGTGTTGTCAAAGCTGTATAAAGAACTAAATATTCCTGAAGAAAATGTAACTATAACAAGTCACCTTGACAGTGGACTTTACTATATATTTAATCAAAGCAGCGAATTGAGAGTTAACAGTGTTGCTTTGTTTGACTATAATACAGAAGGTCTTAATTATTACAGGATTGACACTACAAAGGGGAAGGATCCGGATGTAATCAGTGTTCATCACGTTGACTATTCAAAGCAGTTTAATATGGCATTGTTCTCGGGAGATAATCTCTTAATGGATGATGCTTTTACCAAGATTGTCGAGCAGGAGATGAAACAGACATATATTTCTTCGGTATTTTTGACCGGTCTTGGCTTCTCGGAGAAATGGATGAATAAATCAAGAAACATTTTATGTCAGGGAAGAAGAGTTTTTGCAGGTCAGAATATTTATACAAAGGGTGCATGCTATAAAGCAGTAGGTGGAGAATATGATAAGTTTTACAATACTTATCTTGTAGAAACTAAGGAAAATGTAAACTTTGATGTTGGAATATCCAGCGGAGACGAGGAAGACAGATTTATACCTATAACCTACGGCGGCAATCAATGGTTTAATATTCATGGTATGATTAATGTTATTCTTGACGATACGGATATGATAACGATTGTATATAAAAACTGTCGTACAGGTGAAGAAAAGAGAGAAACCGTCAAGTTACACGGTATTCCTAAAAGACCGAATAAAACATCTAAGTTTTCTTTGGAGGTAGAGTTTGACAACCCACATCAGGGTGCAGTGATTATTAAGGATCTTGGATTCGGAAAACTGTTTCCGACTACAAACAAGATTTATCGTAAGGAGTTTGATATATAATGTCAAAGATTATATTATGTACAAGTAAAAAAGCTGCTCATCCGTTTATATTCCTTAATACTAAGGTGGAGATAAATACTTATGAAGAGCTGTGCTTTTATATATATAACAACACTGTTCTCATAAGTAAATCATCTTTGTCTGACAAGCTTTTTGACTGGATAAGAGATGAAATTGATATGCCTGAGCTCGCTGCAAAGCTTGTTACGTTGTCAAATAAGACATCGTTTGCGCAGGATTTGCTTGTTGAGATATTAAATGCCGGCAATTACTATGAGCCGGAAGAAATAACAAATTATGTAGAAGCGTGGCAAAAATACAGAAAGCTTACTGTTAACCAGAGAAAAAAGCTTAAGGCAGACGGGTATTTGGGATATAAAAGATATATTAAAGCAGCATCGATTTATGATGATATTTTAGATGATGAAAAAGATATAAGTGACAAGAATTTTTTGGGAAATGTTTATCATAACAGGGCTGTTGCTGCCGCTAATAATTTTGATACAGAGGATGCAAAACAGTATTTCTTAAAGGCTTATACATTGAACAGAAATGAAGAATCACTAAAAGGATATCTTATTGTTTTTGCATCTGCAAATGATTCGACAAGTATCCGTCAGGAGATGAGAAAATTTGATTTGGATGATGATAATTTTGAAAATCTCATGCTTGAAATAGGAGATTCAAACGAAGATGTCAGAGAGATGACAATTTATTCTATGCTCCAGAGAGCTATTTATAATAGAATGAATAAAGATATGATAGATTATGATAAGAGAATGGATATTATTCTCGGAAAACTGAAAGACGAATTCAGAGAGCAGGCGATTTGATGGGATTATTTGACAAGCTGAAAGCTTATCTTAATGAGGATGACCCTGATGATTTTATTGATGAAGAGTCAAAAAAGGAAGAGTCAAAAGGGAAAAAATCGAAAAAAGATAAAGAAAAAAAAGTGAATAAAATGTCAAAAGATAATGCAAAGGCGAGTCAAAAGACAGAGGAACAGTCGCAGGCAGATGAATCCAATGGTGCGCCTGATGTTGTGATGCAGGAAAATGATTTGACATCTCCTATAGACATGAGAAAAAATGTACAGGAATACTGCGAGCAGTTAATTGATGTCAATTTCAATATGAAAGACATGAAGCGTGAATATTCAATTGTGACAAGTTATCTTACGGATATCCAGAGGATAGAGGAGCTTCCTGTAGAAATTGCAAATGAAATAGTTGACAATGCGAAGAAAATTGAGATGCTTGATGTCAGAAGACAGACATTACAACAGTCGGAAAAGCTTCTTAGCGAGGAACAATTCAATACAATTGCGACATATGAAGATGAGGTATTAGATACAATTGTAAAACTCAATGAAATGGAAATAAGAGATTCCATGATAAGAAGTGATATGGGTCATCTTGAAGGTGAAAAAGAAGCATTGAAGTATCAGAAAACAGAATGTATTGCCGGTATTAATAAAATAAGAACGGCAGTAATTGTAATTATGGCTGTATTTTTTGTAGCGGTGGCTATTGTATCATATTTTGCCATGGAACAAAAGCAGCCTGTGGCAATCTACATTTTGGCTATAGGGGCACTTGCAATGGCAGGTTTTGCAATATGCTATATGAAATATGCTGATTTAAAAAATGAGATGAAACAGGAGGATGCTAAGATTAAAAAAGCTGTTTCATTGTCAAATAAGGTAAAAGTCAAATTTATAAATAATACAAATACACTTGATTTTATATATGACAAATATGGTGTTAATTCCTGTAAAGAGCTTGAATATGTATGGGAGCAGTACAACCGGATGGTCAGCGATGCTGCGAAATACTCAAAAGCAAATACAGACTTTAAGATATATTGTGATGAACTTGTTGCCAGGTTAAAACGAGTCGGTGTGGCCGATCCTTTGGTATGGCCTAATCAGACAAAAGCGCTTATAGACCGTCGTGAGATGGTTGAAATTAAGCATAACCTGAATACACGAAGACAGAAAATAAGAGAAAGAATTTTGACTTCTGAAAATATACGAAGGACAGCTATACAGGCTCTCAAGAAAGGAGTTGCTGAAAATCCGGGATTGATGAGCTACGTCGACGAGCTGCTTAAGCCTTACGATATTAGTCTTGAAGAATAAATATTCAATAAATGAATGTCATAAAAATTGGAGGATATATTTATTATGGAAAAGAATTACAACCCTTCCGAAATAGAAGGAAGACTTTATGAAAAATGGCTTGAAAAGAATTATTTTCATGCCGAGGTGGACAGAAGTAAGAAGCCTTTTACAATTGTTATGCCACCTCCAAATATAACAGGACAGTTGCACATGGGACATGCACTGGATAATACCATGCAGGATATTCTTATCAGATTTAAGAGAATGCAGGGATATAATGCATTGTGGCAGCCGGGCACAGACCATGCAGCTATTGCTACAGAGGTTAAGGTTATTGAGGCATTAAAAAAGGAAGGTATTGAGAAGGAAGAGCTTGGAAGAGAAGCATTTCTTGAAAGGGTCTGGGACTGGAGAGAAGAGTACGGTGGAAGAATCGTTAATCAGTTAAAGAGACTTGGTTCTTCAGCAGACTGGGAAAGAGAACGTTTCACAATGGACGAAGGAAATAACCAGGCTGTAACAGAAGTATTTTGCAAGCTTTATGAGAAAGGCTACATGTACAGAGGCTCACGTATAGGTAACTGGTGTCCTGTATGTCAGACTTCAATATCTGATGCAGAAGTTATCCATGAGGAGCAAAATGGTTCATTCTGGCACATTAATTATCCGGTTGTAGGAGAAGAGGGCAGATTTGTAGAAATAGCAACTACAAGACCTGAGACATTGCTTGGAGATACAGCGGTAGCCGTAAATCCGGATGATGAAAGATATAAGGATATTGTAGGAAAGACACTTAAGCTCCCTCTTACAGACAGAGAAATTCCTGTAATTGCAGATGAATATGTAGATAAGGAATTTGGAACAGGCTGCGTTAAGATAACACCTGCACATGACCCTAACGATTTCGAGGTTGGAAAACGTCATAATCTTGAAGAGATTAATATATTAAATGATGATGCAACAATCAACGAGCTTGGTGGAAAATACGCAGGAATGGATCGTTATGAAGCAAGAAAGGCTATAGTAAATGATCTCGATGAGCTTGGATTGCTTGTAAAGGTTGTTCCACATACACATATGGTAGGAACACATGACAGATGTAAGGCTACGGTAGAACCGATGGTTAAGCCACAGTGGTTTGTAAAGATGTCGGAAATGGCTAAACCTGCAAAGCAGGCAGTAGTTGACGGAAAGCTTAAACTTATTCCGGAGAGAATGGATAAGACATATTATAATTGGCTTGATAATATTAGAGACTGGTGTGTATCAAGACAGCTTTGGTGGGGACACAGAATTCCTGCATATTATTGCCAGGATTGTGGTGAAATCACTGTAGCAAAAGAGGCACCATGTAAATGTCCAAAATGTAACAGTACAAATATAAAGCAGGATGAGGATACACTTGATACATGGTTTTCATCAGCATTGTGGCCATTTTCAACACTTGGATGGCCTGAAAAAACAGAAGATTTGGATTATTTCTTCCCAACAGATGTGCTTGTAACAGGTTATGATATTATTTTCTTCTGGGTTATCAGAATGGTATTTTCTTCTCTTGAGCAGACAGGAGAGCTTCCGTTCCATACAGTATTATTCCATGGTCTTGTAAGAGACGACCAGGGTCGTAAGATGAGTAAATCACTCGGAAATGGTATAGACCCGCTTGAAGTAATTGATAAATATGGTGCTGATGCACTCAGATTTACTCTCGTAACAGGAAATGCACCCGGAAATGATATGCGTTTTTACTGGGAAAGAGTTGAAGCAAGCAGAAACTTTGCTAACAAGATTTGGAATGCTTCAAGATTTATCATGATGAATATCGAGAAGGCTGATATAAAGAATGTAGATTTGAGCAAGCTTACTATGGCTGACAAATGGATTCTTTCAAAGATGAATGATCTTATTGTGGAAGTAACTGACAATATGGAAAAATTCGAGCTCGGTATTGCAGTATCAAAGCTTTATGATTTCATTTGGGAAGAGTTCTGTGACTGGTACATTGAAATGGTTAAGCCAAGACTTTATAATGATGAGGATGAAACAAAGGGTGCAGCTCTTTGGACACTTAAGACTGTTCTTATAAACGGATTAAAGCTTCTCCATCCATATATGCCATTTGTTACAGAAGAAATATATCTTGCATTGACTCAGGCTGATGAAAAAACAGAAGAATATGCAGAATCTATTATGATTTCATCATGGCCTGTTTATAATAAGGAATATGACTTCAAGGATAGTGAAAAGGCCGTTGATAAGATAAAAGAAGCAGTTCGTGCTATAAGAAATATCAGAAGTGAAATGAATGTTGCTCCAAGCAAAAAGGCAACAGTATTCATTGTTACTGCTAAGGAAGAATTAAAGGCTGTGTTTGAAGCCAGTATAGGTTTCTTTGCAACTCTTGCATCAGCAAGTAATGTAATTGTACAGTCAGACAAGACAGGAATTGCAGATGATGCTGTATCAGTGGTTATTCATGATGCAGTAATATATATTCCGTTCGCAGAGCTTGTTGATATTGAAAAAGAAATCGAGCGTCTTGAAAAGGAAAAGACAAAGCTTGAGGCAGAAATTAAGAGAGCTTCCGGTATGCTTGCAAATCCTAAATTTGTAGATAAAGCACCGGCAGCAAAGGTTGAAGAAGAAAAAGCAAAGCTTCAAAAGTATACTGAAACACTTGGTCAGGTAAAGGAAAGATTATCACAATTGGTGTAATATGAACGAAGAAATACTTAGAAAAAAAATTGAAAAATATCTGATTATGCCATTAATGCTTTCACTTATGGCAGTGGGATTATGCATTGGATTGTATTTTGTTGATAAGAAAAGTGCAGTTGTCGCAAGCGTGGTAATAGCGTTTATGCTTATTTTTGAGCTTATATTATATACAACAATGAAAAATTCCATCATGCCATCCCTTATGGGATTTGCGTTGGAGCAGGGACAGATACAAAAGCAGCTTTTAAGTGAGCTTGCCGTTCCTTATGCGATTCTTGATTCTGATGGTAAGATTCTGTGGGGAAATAACGAATTTATTGACAAAATTGGTGATGGTTCAAAGAAAAGAACCCGCAAAAATATTTCTTTGTTTTTCCCTGAATTGGGAAGCGAGATTCAATCATTGGAAAACGAATCAACCATGGATCTTGAATATAATGAGGTTTATTATTCGGCACTTTTAAAGAAAATCAGCTTTGACGAAGTGATTCAGGACAAAGAAGATGAAATCAGTATAAAGAGAGACAGTATTATTGCACTCTACCTGTTTGATGTAACAGAGTTAAATAGATACAAGCAGGAAAATGAGGATCAAAAGCTTGTTGTCGGATTGATATATATCGATAACTATGAAGAAGTAATGGATTATACTGAAGAAGCAAGACATACTCTTGTCGAGGCACTTGTAGACAGAAGAATCAATATGTATTTTTCAAGTATTGATGCTGTAGGAAAGAAACTGGAAAAAGATAAATATTTATTTGTATTCCAGCATAAATATCTCCCACAACTAAAAGAAACAAAGTTTGCGATATTAAGTGAAGTAAAAAGTATAAATGTAGGAAATGAAATACCGATTACCCTTTCTATCGGTCTTGGTTCCAAAACAGACAGCTTTGGACAGGCATATGAATATGCCCGTATTGCCATAGGCCTTGCATTGGGACGTGGAGGAGATCAGGCTGTAGTTAAATATGGAGAAAATATTTCATATTATGGCGGTAAAAGTGAGGGTACAGAGAAAAATACCAGGGTAAGAGCAAGAGTTAAAGCACAGGCATTTAAGGAATTGCTTAACAGCAAAGATAATGTTATTATCATGGGTCATAAGAGACCTGACGCAGATTCATTTGGTTCAGCAGTAGGTATATACAGACTTGTTAAAACATTAAACAAAAATGCGCATATTGTATTAAATGATGAAACATCAGCTATTAAGCCTCTTATAGCAGGCTTTAAGGGAAATAGTATTTACGGAGATGATTTTATTATCAATTCCGAAAAGGCTATAAGTATGATAGACGATAATACGCTTGTGGCTGTCGTTGATGTTAATAAACCTAGTATGACTGAATGTGAGGAGTTACTCGCACTTGCAAAATCTGTTGTTGTATTTGACCATCACAGACAGACTAATGAGGTAATTGAAAATGCAACTCTTTCTTATGTAGAGCCATATGCATCTTCTGCATGTGAAATGGTAGCAGAGATGCTTCAATATATTGATGAGAAAGCAAAATTAAGACCTGTTGAGGCAGATGCAATGTATGCAGGTGTTTTGATTGATACTGATAATTTCCTTACAAAGACAGGTGCAAGAACATTTGAAGCAGCTTCATTCCTTAGAAGAAACGGCGCAGATGTTGTGCGTGTAAGAAAAATGTTTAGAAGTGATATGTATTCTTTCAAGCAGTTAGCTGAGGGTGTGATGAATTCGGAGATTTATCTTGATTCATTTGTTATCTCGGAAGTTAATCCTAAGGAGAGTGATGCACCGACAGTCATTGCGGCAAAGGTCGCAAACGAATTGCTTGATATAGATGGAATAAGAGCTTCATTTGTTGTTACGACAATCAATGATGTGACCTATATAAGCGCAAGGTCAGTGGATGATATAAATGTTCAGGTTATTATGGAAAAACTGGGCGGTGGCGGACATGCCAATATTGCAGGAGCACAGCTTGAAAAGTCGACAAATAATGAAGCAATAGCTAAAATAAAAGAATTGCTTGATGAAATGTATAAAGATGGCGACATATAAAAGATGTCAGGCAGAAATATAAAGGAGGATTAAGATGAAGGTTATATTATTACAGGATGTAAAAAGCCTCGGAAAGAAGGATCAGATAGTTGATGTTTCAGACGGCTATGCAAGAAATTTTGTATTGCCAAAGAAGCTTGGTCTTGAAGCAACACCAAAGAATATAAATGATTTGAAGCTGAAAAAGGCACATGAAGATAAGGTTGCAGCTGAAAATCTTGCTGCAGCACAGGCGTTAGCTGCAAAGATAAATGAAGAAGAAATAACACTTTCCATAAAAGTCGGTGAAGGTGGAAGAACATTTGGCTCCGTTTCTTCTAAAGAAATAGCAGAAGCCTGCAAGAACCAGCTTGGACACGAAATAGACAAGAAAAAGATTGTCATGAAGGATTCAATCAAAAGTGTCGGCAGTTTTGAGGTAGATATAAAATTACATACAAAGGTTACTGCAAAACTGTCAGTTAAGGTAGTAGAAGGTAAGTAATTTCGACACAACAGTAGGTGTAATATGGATAAAATGGATGAGAATATAAGCAAGCGTGTAAAACCACATAATGATAAGGCGGAATTGTCAGTTCTGGGCGCTATGCTTATGGATAGAGACTTTATTGTACAGGTAAATGATGTCCTTATACGAGATGACTTTTATAACAGGCATTATGGAATTATGTATGAAGCGATGATTGAGCTTTTTACAGAAGGAAAACCTGTGGATACAATTACATTGAGCGAGCGTCTTCATATGAAAGATGTGCCTGATGAAATAAGCGGACCGGCGATAGTTGAAGCGGTTCAGTCAGTTATGACTTCCGTAAATGCTATTTCGCATGCTCACATGGTGCAGGATTGCTCAGTTATGAGACATTTGATTGATTATGCAGAAGAAGTGTCAAACAGCTGTTATATGGCTAGTGATAAAGTAGATAACATTCTTGAGGATGCTGAAAAGAAAATTTTCAAGCTTTCTCAAACAAGAAATAACACGGATGATGTTATTCCTATGAGCACAATAGTTATGAATGTTATCGGTGAGATACAGGAAGCAGCCAGAAACGGTGGACAGGTAATAGGAGTTCCGACCGGATTTATTGACCTTGACAATATGCTTACAGGTATGCATGGCGGTGAGCTTATTATCGTTGCGGCAAGACCGGCAATGGGTAAAACAGCTTTTGTATTAAATATTGCACATTATCTTTCGGTAGTGAAGAAGGTGCCATGTGCAATATTCAATCTCGAAATGAGAAAAGAAGATCTTGCATCACGAATGGTTGCGATAGATGCAATGGTTGATTCAAAGAAAATGAAGCTCGGTAATCTCACTGATGACGAGTGGGACAGAGTCATTGAAAGTATTGATGAAATGGCAAAGGCTCCAATATATATTGATGATAACTCATCGATAACTATAAGTGATTTGAGATCAAAATGCAGAAAGCTTAAGCAGGAATATAATATCGGATTGATGATATTTGACTACTTACAGCTTATGCAGCCTTCAAGGGCGGTCGAGTCGAGACAAAACTTTATTGCTGAGGTTTCACGAGCTATGAAAAATATAGCACGTGAATTAAATATACCTGTTATAGCTTTGTCACAGCTTAGCCGTGCGGTTGACGGAAGACAGGGCAACAAGCCGGTTCTTTCGGACCTTAGAGAATCCGGTGCGATTGAGCAGGATGCCGATGTTGTAATGTTTATACACAGAGATGAATATTATAATCCTGAAACAACTACAAAACCGAATACGGCTGAAATAATTGTTGCAAAGCAGCGTGCCGGTGAAACCGGAAGTATAGATTTGAGATGGATTGGAAAATATACAAAGTTTGCAAATCCGGAAAAACATTATAAAGCATAAAAACATAAAATACAAAAATATAAAAAAATAAAAATATTAAAATATTAAAATATTAAAATATTAAAATATAAAATATTAAAATATAAAAAACAGGCTGCAAATAACATAGCCTGTTTTTTATATTTTTCTTAAATAGCATTTAATGTTTTTAATTATATTTTGGTTTCTTTTAATTACTAATCATAGTATGTCTAATTACCCATAGATGCAAATAATGCCGCAATTTCATCCGGAGATAATTGTCTGTTAGGATCATCATTTACAGGTGCAACCGGTTCCGGTTCGGGCTCCTTAGCAGGAGAATTTGAACTTCCGGCAGATGCAAATAATGCCGCAATTTCATCCGGAGATAATTGTCTGTTAGGATCATCATTTACAGGTGCAACCGGTTCCGGTTCGGGCTCCTTAGCAGGAGAATTTGAACTTCCGGCAGATGCAAATAATGCCGCAATTTCATCCGGAGATAATTGTCTGTTAGGATCATCATTTACAGATGTAATATCTTCAGTTTTTGATTCGGCAACTGTTTCTTCGGCAGGAGATATTTCCTTTGAAGGGAAAGGAATAACATCAGCTATTGCTTCGGATTCTTCTGAATCAGAGGAAGTTAACAAAGCATCGATTAATGACTGGTCCATTGAATCCGGATGTTCTTCCACTTTAAAATCATCTTCACTCTTTGCACGGTAAGCTTCCTGAGAAGCAGCAAATAAAGCAGCTATATCATCCTGACTCATAACTGAGTTGTTATCTTCTTTTGCAGACCCTCCAAATTCATTGAAAAATAAATTTGTATCAAAACCGGATTCACTATCTGAAACATCGTCAGCTGAAACGTCATCATCAACCGAAACGTTATCATCAACCGAAACGTTATCAT
>CALZHV010000032.1 GCA_945787485.1 uncultured Lachnospiraceae bacterium | reverse complement strand
CCTAATTTAATTCACAGCGGATTGCTTTTGCAATCATACTAAATTCATTCATATAGAATGTATTAGGTACTGTTATTTAATTTGTTTCCGAAACAGCTTATGCCTGCTTCATTTTGACATCTATATAAACACCTGCTGACATATCAAGCTTCTGTAAAGCATCGATAATCTGCTGTGATGGTGTTAAAATGTCGATGAGTCTCTTGTGAGTTCTCTGCTCGAACTGCTCACGTGAATCCTTATATTTGTGTACAGCTCTAAGAATTGTTACCTTCTCAACCTTTGTAGGCATTGGAACAGGTCCGCTAACCTTTGCTCCTGCGCTCTTTGCAGTATCAATAATCTGCTTTGCTGCCTGATCAATTAACTTATGATCATATGCCTTCAATGTGATTCTCATAATTTGACTTGCCATAAAAAAAGCCGCCTCCTTTTCGCACTTTACTTAGTACGACAAGTGGTGACTGTACAACTTTCCCGTGTGTATCGTAATAATCATCATTCCGATTTTCGCACGTCATTTCTGCCCCTTGACAGATGATATTAAGTACAGTGTGACTTGTCGCCAGTTATTTTTAATTGACATTCGCTCCACGAAAAACCTACTCATCAACGTGATTTTGATTATGTAGCAACCTCCGCTTCCACGCTATCAATGTCACAGCAAGTGTCATTATATATCATCTGTCTACAAAAGGCAAGCATTTTTTTAATTATTTTTTTCAGCGTTATTTTCTAAATATTTCGCCGTTTTTATTGGTTATTTACAACTCTTTTTTCTTTATTATATCTAATACCTACTATTATAGAAACAATAGCAAATACTATTCCCAACGAAAGATAAATTATCGATGTTACATGAAGAAGTGAGGCAGTCATGTTTGGGTCAAGTGTCAATTCATATGTTTTATACAAATCCGCATTGCTATTCCATTCAGTCATTAATTTGTTGAAGCCTTCTCTGAATGCAACTGTATCTTCATATGAAAGCTTCTTCAACTGGCCTTCAAAATATACTGTATCCTCGTAGTCGTCAACCTCGCCGTTATCATATTTCTTTGTTGTTTCAATCATCTTATTGATTAATGCAACATTTTCTTCACCTTCGACATTAAGTGAAATAAAATAACCGCTGTCAAGCCATACAAGACATTTGCCGGAATCAGTAATAATTCTGTTTCCGTTCTCATCTATTTTTCCGCCTGCATACCAGCCTTCAACTGCATTAACCGGCAATCTTGTATATCGTCCGTTCAACACGGCACAATCATCTTCAAGTACATCGAAGCTGTTAAACTTGCCTGAAAACATATGTCCTCTGCTGTTAAATGCATTGTATCCGAATCCTCCGAGAAATATAACCGACAACGCAATCAATATGACCATGGCATATTTAAGTTTTTTTACCAAAGGTAAAGGTTCTTCCTCCTCTTCTTCAATAGGAGCTTTTCCCTTGGTGTCTTCAATTGCTGCTTTTTCTTCTATTACTTTTTCTTCTATTACTTTTTCTTCTATTACTTTTTCTTCAGTTTGTTTTTCTTTTGCCTCTTTTATCTCTGTTTGCTTTTTTTCCTGCATTTTCTTTTTTTTGTTTTCTATTCTGCTCTTACTCATTTTCACATACCTTTTTCTTTCTTTAATAACTTATATATCATAGGATTTATATGAAGAGTTTCGCACATTATTTCAACTTGTGCAAGTGCTTCTTCTTTTTTTGTTTTCGGAATATTTGATTTGACTGCTCTTATTAATATATTTTTAGGAGAATGTGCCATATCCACAAATTCCAACAGCTGTGTTTTATAGCCACAATACTCTAACATATTTCCACGTATAGAATCTGTTGCAAGTGCTGACATTCTTTCTTTTATTATTCCGTATTTCATCATCGGTTCTAACTGACTGCATTTAATCTGTTTATTCACTTCATGCTGACAGCAAGGAACCGACAGTATATATTTTGCATTCCAGTTTACCGCATTATAGAGTGCATAGTCCGTAGCCGTATCACACGCATGGAGTGTTACGACCATATCTACAGCTTCTTCTGTTTTATAGCCGTTTATATCGCCCATATGAAACTTCAAATTATTATATCCATATTTCAAAGCGGCACAATTACATTTTTTTATTACATCTTCTTTTAAATCAAGCCCGATTATATGAGCATCTTTTTTCTTAATTTCTACTATATAATAATATAGAAGAAAAGTCAGATAAGATTTACTGCAGCCAAAGTCAATTATATTAATGCATTGCTTCTTTTCATCCTTTAAAATGTCATCGACAAGCTCAATAAATCTGTTAATCTGCTTGTATTTATCATACATGGATTTTACAACTTTACCTTCCTTTGTAAATATCCCCATATCCACCAAGGGTTCTATAAGCATTCCTTCCTGAAATATGTAATTTTTCTTTCTGTTATGCTCTGTCGATTGTTTTTTTGTCACCTCTGTCTTAGTTATCTTTCTGTTTTTTAACAATTGTCCGGATTTTGATGCTTTTAATGCTATTTCTTCATTATCAAGAAATATGTTCATCTGCTTCATATTATCAGGAAACACTTCAGAAATTTCTTTTTTTAGGTTTTCTAAATCATAGTTTTTTTGAAAAACCTGTTTTTCAGTATAACAGCTCATCTGATATACTTCCTGTTTTTTTACAACGGCTTTTCTTATTTCGATTTTTTTGTATTTATAATCTTTGTTTGTTTTATTACTTATTATGATTTTATTCGGTTTAAGCTCTAATGCCTTATCCGTTTCAATATAAAATGCTGTATCCTTATTCATATTCCATATATCTCCCTGCCTGTATCGTTCTGAAAATCAGGCATTCTTCACTAGATTCTAGCTTTATTTTATATAAAAAAATATATTACTATTATTCTCTGTTTAAACAAAAGATTTTTTATTTGGAATTCTGATTACTTCATATAGAATAAGTTATTATACTAAAACCGACAACAAGAAAAAAGACCGGCAATAATTTGCCGGCCTTTTATGATTAAATATTAATCTTCTTTTGATGATATACCTTCTGTCTTTATAATAAACTTGGTTGTTCCTGTCTTTCCTTCCTCAAGCTTTGTGAATGTATCATATTCTGTCGATGCTTCAACAACCGCTCTTATTCTTTCTGCAAATTCTTTTATATCACCATTATATGTCGTTACAAGCTTTCCAATTGCCTCTGTATTAAATGTATTCATTCCGTCATCCAGTGTTTTCGCTCCATCTGATAACTCATTAACGCCGTTTACAATCTGCGATGTTCCTGCGATAAGCTGGTCTGAACCTGCAGCCAGCTTAGAAATACCATCTGTAAGTGCAGGTATTTTTTCAGATAATGAAGATGTGCCGTCTGCAAGAGCCTGAGCTCCGGTAACAAGACTATATCCACTTGACTGAACTGTTTCAATCTGTTGAGAAATGTTTAATTTTGTTCCTTCTGCACCGGATACGGCTGCCTGACTTGCCGCTGTGAGTGCCGAATCCTTACATGCACTTACAACACTTTTTCCTATTGTATCAGCCCCCATACCTGCAATTCCATTTGTAATAGAGCTTGCTGTAGCAGAAAGTGCAGCCTGCACCTGTGGTGCTACCTGTGCCTGTATGTTTGCCAAACCATACTTTGCATCAACCTCCTCGAGTGTCGACACTTCAGGATCTGTCTGTATTAGCTGCAAAACGTAAGCGTATGTGGCATTTTGCAGCATACTTGAATAAAGCTCGCTATTTAGCATTTGTTGATATATTGCATCCGTCGAACCAATTATTGCCGACTGGAACTGTGCTGACGCCTGACCATAAATATAATTATATGTTTCTGTCCCTTCAGTAAACTGCGCTTCGATAGCCGGTTTTACCTGCGCTATTATTGCATCTTTTTGTTCCTGTGTCATTGGTGCTTTAAGACCTTCATCAAGAGTATTTATTCCTTCACTGATTGATTTGGCACTTGCATCTATAGCTGTTACGCCATTTGCAAGATTTCCACTATTTGATGCCAACGAATCAATTCCCTTGTCAAGAGCATTTACACCCGCACTATATTCGCCAAGCTTACTTAATAGGGTACCAATACCACCTGCCAGATTTCCCGTTCCCTCTGCAAGCTGATTACTTGCATCGTCTAACGCAGCTACCATATCGTCAATTTCCGAAAAATCGAGTGCACCCGATACATCCATATTTGAAGCATCCATTACAACAGTAAGCGTCATATCAAGCGAAAAATCAGTAACGTCTGCAGAAAGCTCAAAATAATCCGGAATCAAAACATCCTCATCAAAATCCGACGGCTCAACATCAAGGCTGTCCGCCAACCCCGGCATCGCATATCCGATTACAAGCTGACTGTCTCCTTCTTCAACACTCTTTCCGTTCGTAACTGTTACATTTGTAAAATTATCTCCGAGCACCATTCCCGAAACTGCTATAAACGGCACATTAACTTCTTCTGTCTTGCCATTTATTTTCTTTTGAACAGTTGCAGTATTTTTATAATCAAATCTTACTTTTACATTGCCACTTTTGCCGCATATTTCTTCCGGTGACATTTCTTTACCATCCAGATAATAAGTTATATCGACTCCTACAGGTGCCTCCTTATCTGTTTTTCCCTGATATGTTATATCATTTCCATCTGCCTGCCATACGACCTTGTCTCCATCCATTGTAAAGGTTTCATCGCCCTTGATGTTTTCTATTTCCCTTAAATCTGTTACATCTGTCAATGTCGTTGCCTTATCTTTATTCCTTAGCACCTCATTTACCAAAGTCTGTGTCGATTTTCCGGATGGATCTGCAAAAACGTAAACTGTCTCATCTTTATAAATATCTTTTTCCGAAACATCTATTCCTTCAACAATGCTTGAAACAAGCTCTTCTTCATCAGCTGATTCAAAATTAACCACTTCATTTCCTGCTGTTTCATTCATTGCAAGCATCTCCTGCTTACCATATATATCACTTGTTTTCTGAGTACGATTAATTGATCCTGCTGAACATGCAGCTACCGCAATAGCTGTGGCAGTCACACCACAAATTAAATATTTTCTACCAATAGAACCGATTTTCTTCATATTCTTATGCCTCCTTGACATTATCATTTTTTTGTTGTTTAAACTTAAAGCCAACACTTGTATTACAAATAAGCTTATCGAATATCATAAACATTGACGGCAATATAACTGCCACAACAACCATACTAATCAATGCACCTCTTGCCATTAATATACATAGTGAACTAATCATATCTATCTTTGAATAAACACCAACACCAAAGGTTGACCCAAAGAAGCTAAGCGCGCTTACCATAATAGATTGCAGAGAGCTTTCCATTGCACCAATTACAGCCTCCTTTTTGTCTGCACCCTGACTTCTTGCTTTCTTATATTTATTGGTCATTAATATTGCATAGTCCACTGTCGCACCAAGCTGGATTGTACCTATTACAATTGAAGCAATAAACGGTAGCACAGTGCCTGTATATGCCGGTATACCCATATTGATAAAAATTGCAAACTCTATAACAGCAACAAGAATAATCGGCAGCGATATCGATTTAAATACAAATGCAATGATAATAAATATCGCTCCGATAGACACAATACTTACCGTTTTAAAGTCCTTGTCTGTAATTGTTATTAAATCTTTTGTACATGGTGCTTCACCAATTATCATATTTGATTCATTATATTTTTTTATAATGCTGTTTATTTCATCGCACTGATTATTTACTTCATCAGAAGCTACCATATACTCCGACATGGCTAATATCATTTTATAATGATCTGCTTCAAATACATCTACAAGCTTCTGCGGCAGCATTGCCTTTGGAATTGTCGTTCCAATAACACCGTCAAGACTGATAGCATTTTTTATTCCGTCAACCTCATTCACCTCATCTGTCATTTTCATAACCGAATTGGTATCCATTTCATCACTTACAAGGAGAATATGCGTTGCACCCATGCCATACTGTTCTTCAAGCTTATTTTTTGCAGTTATACTCTCAAGAGAATCCGGAAGTGTGCCGGCAAGGTCATAATAAACAGATGTATGTGTATATCCATAAACAGCCGGTCCCAATATTGCAACAAATAAAATTATGAAAATGTAAAAATGATTTACAACCCACTTTGAAATGCGTCCAAAATCCGGCAAAAGCACTTTATGCTTTGTCTTCTCAATAGCCTTATCAAAAATAAGTATCATTGAAGGTAATATTGTTACACAATTAATTACTCCAAATACGACACCCTTTGCCATTACAATTCCAAGATCCATGCCAAGGGTAAAACTCATAAAGCATAATGCAATAAAGCCGGCAACTGTTGTTATCGAACTACCTACTACCGAAGACACGGTATTTGATATCGCATGAGCCATAGCTCTTTTTTTATCACCCGGATAAAGCAGTTGTTTTTCTTCATAGCAATGCCATAGGAATATCGAATAATCCATTGTGACTCCCAATTGCAATACAGCCGCAAGTGCCTGCGTTACATATGAGATTTCACCTCGAATAACATTTGTTCCCAAATTATAAAATATCGCCATTCCTATACTGACAAGGAAGAGTATCGGAACAATTGCAGAATCCATTGAAATTGCAAGAAGGATAAACGAAAGAGTTACAGCAATCACAATATAAGCAGGTATTTCCTTGTCGCATAAATTTTTTATATCCGTTACTACAGCTGACATACCTGATAAATATGCCCTGTCATCAATTATTTCCCTAAGCTCATCTACTGCTTCCATTGTTTCATCTGCGGACATCGATGTTGGATAAAGAATAAACATAATTGATGAATTTGCATCCTCATTAACAAAAATATTCTTTAGCTTATCCGGCAGAAGTTCCTTCGGTATTCCCAAATCCGCAAAGGAATCGTACCATAGCACTGCTTTTACATTTTCCACTTTTTCCATCTCTTTGCGCATGGCAGAAATTTCTTTATCAGCCATATTTTCCATTATGCATACGGAAAATGCACCTGTTCCAAACTTATCAACCATGATTTCCTGACCTTCCATAGTTTCAATATCCTTTGGAAGATACGTTAGTATGTCATAATTAATTCTTGTTTTTGCAAATCCGATAGCTGAAGGAACAAGAAGAAGCAGTCCTAAAATGAATATCAGAACCCTGTTCTTAACCACCCATTTACCAAATTTAATCATTCATCACACTTCCTTTTTCTTTTTATTATGTTATCTGTAATCACATTTATAATATGAAAGAGATTGCATATTATAAATATGCAATCTCTTTCATATGTTTATATTGTTATACACAAAGTGACAAATGTATATTAATATTATACATTTGTCACTTTGTGTATATTATAATATTCTTTTTTATCGTATGAGTAATATTGTTATTTACAATTCACCTATTACATCAACCATAGAATGCCTGCTTATGTATTCGTAAATTTCCGATAACTCAGCCGGAGTAATAAGATATCCAGTTTTAATCCATATCTCTGCAACATAGCACATCGACTGGGCATAGTATTCTGCAATGACATTACCCGTAAGCCATCTGTATCTGTTGTGAGTAACTATATTTTTTTCCTCGATTACCTCAAGAAGCATTTTTGAAACCAATTTTCTTGCTATAATTCCAAAAGAGTTCTGTCCTTCTATATTTACTGCATTGCTATAAAATTCTTTGTCATTTTTTATGTTATTAAAAAGCAAAGTAAGCCCTTCATTAACCATATCATTTAAAAGCAACGGTTTAATTACGAGTAAAAGTTCATTCCAGATTACATATTCGAGGACATCGTATTTATCTTTAAAATGATTGTAAAATGTAGGTCGTATTACCCCTGCCGATTCAGTAATTTCCTTTACGGTTATTTTCTCCATGGGATATTTACGCAAAAGTGCCTTGAAGCTTTCCGCTATTATTTTGTCGGTATCTTTCCTTTTTTCCTTTGTCATTTCTTTTTCCTCACATTAATGGTGCAAAAACTCTAAGTACTGCCTGCAACAATCTTTTAACAGCGGAATCCTGTTCCAGCATACCATGAGTTACCTCTTCACATTTATTTAATGTATTAATATAATCATCCTTTATATCGTATATGACGCTTGAATTGAACATCCAAACACCACATTCAAAATGAAGATACAGGCTTCTGTAATCAAAATTAACGGTTCCGACAGTTGCAATTTTATCGTCAGCGACAACTGTTTTGGCATGTATAAATCCCGGTTTATACTTATATATCTTTACACCTGCATCGATAAGCGGTTTAAAATATGATTCCGTAACAAGATAAACCAGCTTTTTATCCGCAATTCCCGGAACGATTATTCTTACATCTATTCCACTTTTAGAAGCAAGTGATAATGCCGTTATCATTTCGTTATCTATTATCAAATAAGGAGTTGTAATATAGACATATCTCGTTGCTTTGTTAATAATGTTTAAATAAATATTTTCTCCGACTATTTCATCATCTACAGGTGTGTCTCCATACGGTAGAACGTAACCGTCTGTGAGCACCGGCGTTTTTTTATTTTTGTATGGTCTGTAAATTGTATAATCGTCCATTTCCTTTGTTATGAACTGCCATGTCTGCAAAAACATTACCGTAAGGTTCCACACAGCTTCACCTTTCAGCATTATTCCTGTATCTTTCCAATGACCGAAGCGTTCAACCTTGTTAATATATTCATCAGCAAGATTAATACCACCTGTAAATCCGACATATCCGTCTATTACCGTTATCTTTCTGTGATCTCGGTTATTTTGTCTCAATGACAAAATAGGAACTACGGGATTAAATGGAGCAACTTTTATTCCCTTGCTTTCAAGCTTTTTATTGAATTTGGCAGGGACCCCCATGGCGCATCCAAAATCATCATAAATAAGTCTTACATCTACTCCTTCACTTGCTTTTTCAACAAGAATTTCCTCAATAGATTCCCACATAGTACCTTGTTTAATTATGAAATATTCCATAAAAATGAAATGTTTTGCATTTTTTAATTCTTCCATCAGAGTTTCATAATTATCTTCTCCGAGAGGAAAATATTTAACAGATGTGTTTTTGTATACCGGGTAGCCTGCGGTTTTTGATATATAGTCAGCCTGCACCTTCGCATTTTTACTCAATTGTGCTATCTCGTTCCTGACTATATCATCCTTTTTAAAATGCTTAAATGTGTCAAGGTAATTTTCCAAAGCCGCATTTATGAACTTTAATCTTGTTCTGTTACCTGCAATTGCTACATAAAGCACGCCTCCGGCAAGTGGAAATGTCATAATAAGAATAACCCACGCAAGCTTATATGCCGGATTATCCTGTTTGTTTACTATATAAAGCACAACAATAACGCTAAGTAACAGTGCAATTGAACGCCAATATATTACATATGACCTCAAAAATAAATAAACAGCTAAAATTACAATGAGCTGGAGGACAATGCCTACTAATACAGCAGCCATCTTAGACCAGAATACTTTTCTTTCGGATGTAATATGCTTTTCTTTATTCTTTGGCATGCTTCTTCTCCTTTTTTATTTGCTCCATCTTCCAGATGAACCACATGGAAGCACAAGACCTGATTCCGTTACAGGCAGACCTATTTCCTGTGACTCCACTTTTCCTCCGTATTTCCCTGATACTTCTGTAGATATCATATATGTAAGAACTGATGGTGCAAGTCCTGTAGTATATGAATTAACAAGAAAGAATAACGGGTCATCACTTATTATATTAGAACAAAGCTTGATAAACGGATGTATTTTCTCTTCCAGCTTCCAGATTTCACCCTTAGGGCCTCTTCCATATGATGGTGGGTCCATAATTATTCCATCGTATTTATTTCCTCTGCGTATTTCTCTTTCAACAAATTTTACACAATCATCTACAAGCCATCTGATTGGTGCATCACCTAATCCTGAAGAAACAGCATTTTCCTTAGCCCATGTAACCATACCTTTTGATGCATCAACATGTGTAACACTTGCTCCTGCTTTGGCTGCCGCAAGCGTTGCCCCTCCTGTGTAAGCAAACAAATTCAAAACCTTTATTGGTCTGCCTGCTTGCTTTATCAATTCTGAAAACCAATCCCAATTTACAGCCTGTTCAGGGAATAATCCTGTATGCTTAAATGTAAATGGTTTCAAATTAAAAGTAAGCTCCTTATAATTAATTGTCCACTGTTCAGGAAGCTTCATAAATTCCCATTCGCCACCTCCGCTTTTACTTCTGTGGTAATGTGCATTCAATTTTTTCCATGCAGTGTTATTTTTTGGTGTATCCCACAAAACCTGCGGGTCCGGTCTGAGCAATATATAATCGCCCCACCTCTCAAGCTTTTCTCCGCACGAACAATCTATAATTTCGTAATCTTTCCAATTATCTGCAATCCACATGTACATTCTCCTTATGTATCTAAACTAATATTTTAAACTTATTCTTTTTTTAGCATTATAATATAAAAAAGCTGTTGATATATCTATAATTAAGATACACTTAATCACAAATATGTACAACAGCTTTTTTAATAATATTTGCTAACTTTTAATACATTCTGTCTTCGATAGGAATATATTCTCTATGAGTTCCAACAAATTTATATGCCGGTCTGATAATTTTCCCATTGTTAACAAGCTCTTCGATACGGTGTGCTGACCATCCCGAAATTCTTGATATTGCAAATATAGGAGTAAAAATCTCTATAGGAAGCTTAAGCATTGTGTAGACAAATCCACTATAAAAATCAACATTTGCACTTACAGTCTTAAATGTTCTTCTTGAATTTCCAATAAGCTCTGCAGCTATTCTTTCCACTCTGTCATAAAGTGCAAATTCATTTTCGAGTCCCTTTTCCTTAGAAAGCTTTTCCGCATAATCTTTTAGAATTACAGCTCTCGGATCAGATTCGCTATATACAGCATGCCCCATACCATAGATAAGTCCTGATTTATCAAAGCCTTTCTTATCAAGAAGACTCTGAAGATATTCTCTTATTTCATCTTCATTTTCCCAATCTTTAACATGAAGCTTCAAATCATTAAACATCTGTTGAACTTTGAGATTTGCACCACCATGTCTTGGTCCCTTAAGTGAACCAAGCGATGCAGCAACCGCTGAATAAGTATCTGTTCCCGTTGATGATAAAACATGTGTTGTAAATGTGGAATTGTTACCACCACCATGTTCAGCATGTATTACAAGACAAACATCCAAAACCTTTGCCTCCAGCTCTGTATACTTGCCATCTGTTCTAAGCAATCTTAAAATATTTTCCGCAGTCGAAAGCTCCTTCTTTGGTCTGTGAATAACAAGACTCTTATCAAGATAATAATGCCTGTACGCCTGATAACCATATGCTGCCATAACAGGAAATCTTGCAATCAGCTTAAGAGACTGCATCATAACATTTTTTATATCCAAATCATTTGGTTTATCATCATACGAATACAACGTAAGTACACATTTCTGCAGTACATTCATCATATCTTTACTTGGTGTCTTCATTATAACATCTCTGTTAAATGACTCCGGAAGCTGTCTTAAGTTACCGATTACCTCCACGAAGCTGTCAAGCTGTGCCTTAGTAGGAAGCTTGCCAAAAAGCAAAAGATATGTTGTTTCTTCAAATCCAAAATTACTGTTTCTAAAACCGTTTACCAGTTCCTTTACCTCATATCCCTGAAAATAAAGTTCACCATCAATAGGTATACGCTCTCCGTCTTCTATTTTAAAGGCTACAACATCAGATACCTCGGTAAGTCCTGTCAATACGCCTCTTCCGTTTGAGTCTCTAAGTCCTCTTTTTACATTATATTCTTCATATAAATTTTGATCAATTTTTCCGGAATCATTACAAAACCGAACATATTCTTCTAATATTGAGTCAAAATCCAACTCAGCCATCTAACTCATCTCCTCAACATCTGCCTATGCAGAATAATATAATAGTAAACTCAAAAAATTTTATAAAGTTTTCACATCATTATACCAAAGCTCAATTTAATAAACAAGTTATAAAATTAAGTAAAATCATACACAAACTTTTCATATGCATTTATTATGTGCGTATTATTGTAATCCGACTCTCTTTTAAAGTCTCGGCCGTAATTAATATGAACATGCCCGTGTGCAAACAATTTAGGTTGGTACGTATCTATAATATCTACAAATGCCTCAAATCCTGTATGCGGTAAATCAGAGCTGTCATTTATTTTATAAGCAGGCGAATGAGTAATTAAGATATCGATTCCTCCTGCTTTTTTTATTTTCCTTCTCATCTTTTTTGCTCTTTTTCGCATTTCGTCCTGTGTGTATTGGTACGGACCATAATTGTAACTCATACAACCACCAAGTCCCATGATTCTTACTCCATCATGAATATAAATGTCATCGTCTATACAAATACAACCATAAGGTGGCGTGTCATCATAACAAAAATCATGATTACCATGAACATATAAAATTGGAACCTTTGCAAATGTCGCCAAAAATTCTAAATATTGTGGTGCCAAATCTCCACATGAGATAATCAAGTCAATCCCATTCAATTTGGATTTATCAAAAAAATCCCACAGATATCTAGATTCTTCATCAGCTAACAGAAGTATCCTCATCTTTCTCTACCTTCTCATCATCTTCTTCATTAGTTACACCTTTTAAACTTACGATGTCCTTCGCCTCATCTTTTAACTCATCAAAAGCCGGTATTTCACCTTCAACATTACTTACAAGCCAATTCATTTTTATTATATCCTCCGGTGAAATACTTCCCTCTTCCTGATTTTTATTCTCCCCATTTTGAGAATTTATAACACCGGAAAAAGGATAAAATTCATTATTAATCATCTGCTCTTTTATAATACTTACAATTCTTTTTGTACCCTCCGGCACTCTGTTTGACATTATAAGATCTACAACTCCAGCAGACAGTCCCCACCAATAATTTATTGCTTTTTCACTGCTGTTTTCTTCCTGTTCAAACTGTTTTGTCATCATACTGTCGAGAAGCTTTTCATAAAATACACCCCATTGGTATATTGGCATAGCAATGTTAATTGCTTCTTCATCATCCTCTTTATCATTTCCTATATAATAAAGTCCATATGTTTTTGTATCGGAATTTGGTGCTGTCATAAGCTGGTCTGAAATATAATTAATTCCTTTTTCTCTGAAACGCTCAATAACTTCATCCTTTGACACACCCTTAACAGTAGTCCACTCAAGATATACCTTCGCCCTTGGGTTAATCATTTTTGCACCCAAAGCAAATGCATTAATATTTGCCATTACACCATATATAGGATAATCAGCAAGATATCCTATTTTTCCATCCTCAGACAATGCTCCCGCAATCATTCCCGCAAGAAACTTAACCTCGTACAATCTGGCATAATAAGTCCTTATAGATTTGTAGGAAGTGTTAAGCGAGCAATTTAAAATAGTAACCTCCGGATGATTTACGGCAACCTTAAGGCTTGCCGCCTCCTGCATGGACGAAGTCGTGAAAAATATATTAACACCCATCAATATGAGGTCTTCCATTGCATCAATTGTTTCCTGCTCTGAATTCAGATTATAGACCTTAATTGTCTTAACCTTATCTGCACATTTTTCATCAAGATACAATCTTCCGAGCTCATGTGCATAAAGCCAGTTTGATTCCTTAGGATCCTTGTCGAAAACAAATGCAGCCATTTTAGGTTTTGGTGTTACAAAATAATCGGTTATTTTTCTTTTCCCCGTCTTTGCCGGTTCAAGCTGCAGCTGTATTTCTCTTCCGTTTGCAGCACTTACGAATTCATCCCAAAGTAAATGAATCTTTTCTTTCATTTCATTAGGAGTGAGGTCCTTTACATTTTCATAACCATACACATCGAGAAAAATAAGCATTGCCTCACTAATACCAACATTTAACTTTTCACCTTTTATTGATTTAAAAGCAACACAGAAATTATTATTTAATGAACCAAAGTCCTTCTTTTGCTCTTCTGTCCATGGCTCATCAGGATTTTCACATGTAACCTCCAAAAGCCTTTTGTAGCCACCCTCCTGATCGAACCATATATAATTAATGTCAGTAAGCTTATTAAATTCCATATATTCATAATAAGCTCTGATTTCCGGGTCATCAGTCTTCTTTGGAACCTTTCTCGTTACAATCGCAGGTATTGAAATTGCTTCAAAAAATTTCATTACGGAAACTCTTTTGTTTCCTTCTACAACATAATACTTATTTAAATATTCATAAACCTTTATAGGTTCTCTTATACCTTCCTCTATCTGGCTGTCACAAAGCGCAGACCACTTGGCACCAAACTCAGTCTTGTAATCAAGAATTGGCATAAAATTGTTGGCAAAAGCGTAAGTTCTTCCTACATTACTCGTTCCAACTACTCTATCAAGAGGAATCTGAATCAATCCCAAATTAACTTCGCTCTGTATTTCAACATCCTTAAGAATTTCATCTAATACTGGTAAATATTCGTTTTCATTTTTTGAAACAGCAGCCTTAAATGCTTTTAAACCGGCTTTCTGTGCTTTTTCATATTCTACATATGACATAACATCACCCTCTATTCACTAATATAATCTCTCTACTAAAAATATAATTACTATTAAACTATCTCTGCAAATAAAATATAATTTATGTAAAACTATCTCTGCAAATAAAAATGTATTTACTCTTAAAATCTATATGCTGCTAAAATCTGTATACTGTTTAAACCAATCAGCTAATAATGTAAAAGCAAAAAATATAATATGTATATCCTACTTTTTCATCCCTGTTTTTTTATTTTACAATTTATAACCTGTTTTCTGCCTTCATCATATTGTATACATAAAATATCGCATACATTATACATAAACACTCTCTACAATTCAACACAAAAAATATAGCCATATCCCTAAACGATATGACTACACTATATAAAAACATTCATAATATAAGTCTTTTTATGATTTTATTATTTGAAATATGCATTGCATAAAATACTGATTCAACCCGTCACAGACTTTAAATTTTGCATTTATTCTCCTTATTATTTAGAAAAGCAGGAATTTGCGCTAATATTACGCATATAAATACAATAACACATCCTGCATACTCCCTTGCCAAAAGAATTTCATGCAACACAATCCATCCTGTAAGAACTGCAAAAACTGATTCTAAGCTCATTACTATTGACGCAACAGCAGGTTCTGCATATTTTTGTCCAACCATCTGCAAAGTATATGCTATTCCACTGGACATTACACCGGCATAAAAAATCGAAAACCATGCATGTCTTATATCTGAAACATCAACATTTTCTGTCACAAAGCTTACACATGAAGAAATAACAGCACATGTGAGAAACTGAATGCACGATAATTTAAAACTATCAACATTTTTAAACTTATCGACAATCAATATATGCCCCGTGAAACATATTGCACACAAAAACACCACGACATCGCCTAAATAAATGTTAGAAACCCCACCGGCGAGACAAAGCAGGTACATTCCTGCCATAGTACCTGCAACCGATATTATTATAATCCAATGTATCTTTTTCCCTACAATGGCAACCAGCACAACGTATATTGCCGTAATAAACCCTGCACGTCCGGAAGCAGCCACTCCCTCAGGATACAAAGTTATTCCCCACTGTTGGCAACCCATTGCCAAAAAAAGTACTATTCCACATACTATTCCACCAAGCCATGGCCAATTATTATTTATTTCTTTTTCACACATTTTATTGTTTTTATTTAGCAATATTTTCTTCACCATAATAACAATAATGAGAAACAATGAACCGACAAAAGATCTAAGTGCGTTAAATGCAAACGGCTCCAAATATTCCGCACCGGTTGTCTGTGCTACAAAAGCACTGCCCCATAT
>CALZHV010000031.1 GCA_945787485.1 uncultured Lachnospiraceae bacterium | reverse complement strand
CCTGTAATTAATTAAATAATAATATTTGAAAAATGTTTGATTTGTTCGGAAGTAATATAATATTTTCAGGAATTAATAATATTAATCTATATTTGTTCAAGAGTAACTTAAATAATAATAAATGCTTGTTTTTTCTGTTTATTATGTTATAATTTCTATTAGATATTTTTGCACGGAGGAACAAAAAATGATACAACCAATGGATATAAAAACGCAGACATTTAAGAAAGGATTGTTTGGATATAAGTCAGCCGATGTTAATTCTTTTGTAGATACCGTTTATAGAGCATATGACGAATTGTTTAAAGAAAATGCTGAATTATCAGAAAATTTAGAAAAAATAAATGCTTCTCTTCAGGAAAGCAGATTAAAGATTTTTGAACTTGAGAACCAGGTTAAAAATGCTGAAACCGTTTCAGTAGGTTCTGATGATACAGACGCAGCAAAGGCTAAGGCAGATGCAATTATTAAGAATGCAGAAAAAGCTGCTGCTGAGATTATTTCAAAAGCAAAAACAGAAAGCGCAAAGATTGAGAGTGATGCAAAGGCTGCTGCTGAGAAGGTTGCATCAGAGCCTAAGAAAGCATCAACAGGCAGTTCATTTAGTTTTGCTGATGAAACTGCAAAGGAAGAGCCTGTAAAGGAATCAGCGTCATCAAAATTCTTTAGTTCAATTGAAGATGCACCAACAGCTAACGGTGATGATGATGATGAAGTATTTGTAGGTGAAATAGAAGAAGCCAGAAAACCGGACAGAATGATGATTGGCGATGGTGAAGAAGAGGAATCTATGGATTTCGAATTCTTATAAAATATTTGTTACATAATACAAAAAGTGTTGCCTGTGGCAACACTTTTTTTTAGGAGACAGAATGTTTGCATATATAAAAGGAACAGTTGAAGACATAAATGAAAATGGTATAGTAATTGAAAGCAATGATATCGGATTTGATATTTTGTGTAGCCGGGCTGTAATATCAAGCGCAGACTTACATAAGGAAATGAAAGTTTATACTCATCTTAATGTCAAAGAAGATGATATGAGTTTGTTTGGATTTATTGACAAAGAGGAACGCAGAATATTCAGGCTTTTAATTGGAATTAGCGGAATCGGACCTAAAGGAGCATTGGCAATATTATCAACACTCAGCTTGGATGAGTTAAAAATGGCTGTTATTTCTGAAGATTATAAAGCGATTTCTAAAGCAAACGGCATAGGTACAAAAACAGCTCAGCGGGTAGTTATAGATTTGAAAGATAAAATAGGAATTGCTGATATATCATTTAATAATGAGCTTGACGGGTTGCAGGAAAATGTATCTAATGATAATATTACAGATACAGTTATGGCTCTTGTGAGTTTGGGATATTCAAATACGCAGGCATTACAGACGATAAAAAAGGTTCCCGGATACAAGGATATGCAGGTCGAAAAGCTTTTGAAGGAAACATTGAAAAAGATTATGTAGGTAGATTATGGAAAGAATAATTAATACAGATATATTACCTGAAGAAGAAAAATTAGAAGTCGGACTTCGACCATCTTCTTTAAACGAATATATTGGGCAGGAAAAAGCAAAGAAAAATCTAAGGGTATTCATAGAAGCTGCAAAAAAAAGAGGAGAATCTTTAGACCATGTGTTGTTGTATGGCCCGCCGGGGCTCGGTAAAACTACACTTGCAGGAATAGTTGCAACTGAAATGGGCGTTAATTTAAAAATAACATCCGGTCCGGCAATTGAAAAACCAGGTGAGCTTGCTGCTATATTAAATAATTTATCTGAAAATGATGTTTTATTTATTGATGAAATACACAGATTAAATAAGCAGGTTGAGGAAGTTTTATATCCTGCAATGGAAGATTTTGCTATAGATGTTGTAATTGGAAAAGGTGCAACAGCAAAATCCATAAGACTTGATTTGCCAAGATTTACTTTGGTTGGAGCAACTACAAGAGCAGGAATGCTTACTGCACCTTTAAGAGACAGGTTTGGTGTTGTTAACAGACTTGAGTTTTATAATGTTACGGAGCTTATGCAAATTATTTTAAGATCTGCTAATATTCTTGGTGTAAAAATTGATGATGAAGGTGCATTGGAGATTGCAAAACGTTCAAGAGGAACACCAAGACTTGCCAATAGATTTTTGAAACGTGTCAGAGATTTTGCCGAGGTTGAACATGATGGTGAAATAAATTATGATATAGCAAAGAAAGCTTTGGACAGCCTTGAGGTTGATTCCCAGGGATTGGATCATATTGACAGATTAATATTAGATACAATGATATATAAATTTTCCGGCAAACCTGTAGGTTTAGATACACTGGCTGCTGCCGTTGGAGAGGATGCCGGAACGATAGAAGACGTATATGAACCATATTTAATAAAAAATGGCTTTATTAATCGTACGCCACGTGGTAGAATTGTAACAGATTTTTGTTACAGACATTTAGGTCTTGAAAATATGATAAAAGAGTAATATGACAAAGGAGAAGAAAAATGGCTAATAAAGTTGATATTCCGGTTGTTATAAATGGAAAAGTATATACACTTAGTGGATTTGAAGGAGAGGATTATCTCCAGAATGTTGCAACTTATATTAATAACAAAATTTCAGAATGTAAAGCTTCTGACCAGTACAGAAGAATGAATACAGAATATCAGGGGATTTTACTTGCACTCAATATTGCAGATGATTATTTTAAGGCCAAAACACAGGCTGATAGTATGGTATCAGAGGATACAAATAAGGAACAGCAATTATATGATTTAAGACATGAGGTTATCGAAGCTCAAATAAAATATGAATCAGCCATGAAGATGATAGATGAATATAAAGAGCAGATTAATGCTTTGCAAAGAAAAATAATTCAATTAGAAGCAGAAAAAGGTAGAAATGATTAATAATAAGCTTTTTATACCGGAAATCCTCGCACCATGCGGGTCATATGAAACATTGGTAGCCGCCATAAATGCAGGTGCAGATGCCTGTTATATTGGCGGCTCTAAATATAGTGCAAGAGCATATGCTGAAAACTTATCTGAAGACCTAGTTCAAAAAGCAATCGATTATGTTCATAATCGAGGAAAAAAGATTTATCTGACAATAAATACCCTTTTTAAAGATAATGAAATAGATGAATTGGTTGATTACCTCATTCCATACTATGAAGAAGGCTTGGATGCTGTCATAGTACAGGATTTAGGGGCTTTTTCTGTTGTCAAAAAAAATTTTCCGGACCTTAATATTCATTGTAGTACGCAGATGAATATTACATCATTACATGCAGCTGTAAATATGTATAACCGTGGAGCTTCACGAATAGTAACTGCAAGAGAGATGTCACTTAATGAAATAAAAAAAATAAAGGAAATCTGTAATGTTGAAATTGAAAGCTTTGTTCACGGTGCAATGTGCTATTCGTACAGCGGACAATGTCTTATGAGCTCTATGGCGGGCGGAAGAAGCGGAAACAGGGGAAGATGTGCCCAACCATGTAGAAAGTGTTATGATGGAAAATATATTTTATCGATGAAGGATATGTGTACGTTGTCAGATGTACCGGATATAATTGAAGCAGGGATTGATTCGTTAAAGATAGAAGGTCGTATGAAAAATAAACAATACGTTGCAAGTGCTGTATATGCATATAAAAAAGCAGTGGATGATTATTTCAACGGTTGTTTTGATATGAAAGATATTGAAAAGCAAAAGTTTATACTCAAAAATATATATAACAGAGGAGGCTTTTGTAACGGCTATTATTTCACACATAATGGTCCTGATATGATTTCTAAAAATCGCCCTAATAATCAGGGTGTATCAATAGGAAAATTAATCGGTGTTTCAAACGGTAAAGTAAAGATAAAGCTAAAGGAAGATTTGTTCTGTAAAGATGTACTTGAAATGGAGCTTGCAGACGGTTCAAAGATTGAAATTACTTCAGGAATCGATGCTTCATGTAATGATGTTGTTTTTCTTAATGCACCAAAAACTAAATATATAAAAAATAATCAGGAAATATATAGGACAAGATGTGTAAAAATTCTTGAAAAAACAAATGAAATACCGGAAAAACAAGAAAGAATTAAAATTAAATGCACTTTTACTGCCAAAATCGGACAACCTATGACTATTGCATTGGAACAGAAACTAAATAATGATGTTTTTTATGCTAAAGCTGAAGGAAATATTGTAGAAAAATCAAAAACTCAACAGTTAGATATAAATAAAATTAAAGAAAAAATATCACAGGTTAATGATACAGCTTATATTTTTGATGAATTAATTGTTGATGCAGATTGTGATTCATTCGTTCCGATGAGCATTTTAAAACAGTTAAGAAGAAAAGCTATTGAAATACTTGAAAACAACAAGCTTGCGACTTATAAAAGAATATATAAACAAGCAAATGAAACAATAAATTCAAATATAGTTGATAGTTTGTCAGAAAATAAAAAAAAATCAGTAAATAGAACAAATACAGAAACTATAAAATATACCGAAAATACCGAAAATAATAATTTTACTGATAATAACAATAAAACAATTGACAAAATCGATTTGAATATAAGTGTTCCTGATAAAAACGTTTTAAGTACATTACTTGACTATGATTGTATAGAATACAATGCATTTTATATGTCTGAAAAATTGTGCAGATATATATCAAACAGCGATTTGTATAATTCGATTAAGCAAAGAAATATCAAAATTATTTTAGAATTACCAAATGTTGTAAGAAATACATTTGATATTGAAAATTTTATTTCTGATTTAAAAATAGATGGCTTTTATGTAAGGAATATTGACGGATTATTTGCTCTTCATAATTTGCACACAATTAACAATTATAATATAATAATTGCGGCATCCTTATATGCCTATAATAAGTATGCAAAGGAATACATAAGCGCATGTTTTGATGACATTAAATTTGAAATTCCTAAGGAATTAAATTTAAGAGAATTAAAAGTGCTTAATAATAACTTTAATGCTGTAACAAATGAACTTATAATTTATGAACATCAACAGGTAATGTTATCAGCACAGTGCCTAAAAAAAACAAATAATACGTGTGATAAAATTGAAAGTGTTGTCAAAATAGAAGATGACAGACATAATACATATTATTCCAAAACGTTATGTGAAGAGTGTGTTAATGTTGTTTATAACGGAGTTCCATTTTCGATAATGGATAGAATTGATAATTTATTTTTAGAGGGACTGAATGTTTCATCTTTTAAAATTAATTTTACGATTGAAGATGAAAAAACGATAAAAGATGTGCTTAATAAATACATGTGCCTAAAGAACGGAAAAGTTATTAACAAAAAAGGTACAGTGTATACTACAGGTCATCTAAACAGAGGGGTTGAATAAAATGGTAAATTTGATATGTGAAGTATCAAAATATTTATGCCTTGTTTTCATGGTTTTATATACGTTTAAATGTTTTCAGATAATGATGACAAAGGACGAAGAAAAACAAAATAAAAGGCTTAATTCACAGATAGTTTTTGTATTTATAATGCATTTTTTATGCTATCTGACATTGTATTTAAGGCTTGATGATATGAAAATACTTGTATTTTATGGTGTACAGATATTCTTTGCAGTATTTTATATGGTTGTATTTCATTCGATTTATAAAGAGTCATCAAGATTGCTTACTAACAATATGTCATTTCTTCTTCTTATTGGATATATTATCCTAACAAGATTAGATTTCAATCTTGCGGTAAAGCAATTTGTACTTGCAACTATCGGAGTAATTATTACATCTTTTATTCCTTTAATAATGCTTAAGTGGAAAAAACTAAAGGATTATGGTGTTGCTTTTGGAATTATAGGATTATGCTTTCTTGTTACGGTATTTATACCTGGACTTGGTATTGAAAAATATGGTTCAAGAAACTGGATTGGAATAAAAGGATTTACACTTCAGCCAATGGAGTTTGTAAAGATAATATTCGTGTTTTTTGTAGCAAGTATGCTTGTCAAGGCATATTCGCTTAAAGATATTTTAGTAAATGCAATTATCTCCGCAGCTTTTATGGGATTGCTTGTTCTTGAAAAGGATTTAGGTGCGGCTGTTATATTTTATATAACATATATTTGTATGCTGTATCTTGCTACTTCAAGACCGATATTTATTGTGGGAGGCATTTCCTTAGGAGGTGTCGGTGTATTAATGTGCTATCTGCTGTTTAAAAATTCGCTCTTTGCACATGTTCTTGTACGTATAGAGGCATGGAAGAATCCGTTTAAATATATTGATACAGGTGGTTATCAGGTTTCACAGTCGTTGTTTGCACTTGGTACAGGAGGATATCTCGGTTCGGGGCTTACAATGGGGCGTGCAAATACAATTCCTGTAAGTGAGAGTGATTTTATTTTTTCTGCAATATGTGAAGAGATGGGAGTAATATTTGGCCTTGCTTTAATACTTGTTATTGTAAGTATTTTCCTATCATTTATAAATGTTGCGATGAAATGCAGGAAACCATTTTATAAATATATTGCATTTGGATTTTCAGTAATATATATTATTCAATCCTTACTTAATATTGGAGGGGTAACAAAATTTATACCATCTACGGGTGTTACGCTTCCTTTGGTAAGCTACGGAGTAAGCTCAGTGTTAAGTACTCTGACAATTTTTCTTGTTGTTCAGGGTGTTTGTATAATAAGTAACAAAGAGGCGATAAGTAATGAAAAACACAAATCAAGAGCCCAAGCAAAACTCGCTCAGTCGGGAGCAGGAGTTTCTGCAGAAGGAAAAAGAAAAAACAGAAAACAATAAATTAAAAAATCAGCCTATATTGGTTATTGCATATAGTATGGTGGCTGTATTTCTTTGCTTGTTTGGATATATAATATATTTTATGCAATTCAAATCAGAAACTGTTATTGCTAATTCAAGAAATGTACGCCAGGATTCATTTGCAGACACTGTAGAAAGAGGAGATATAATAACAAGTGACGGTATTGTTATTGCTACGAGTTCAACAGACGAAAACGGCAATACAAACAGAAGCTATCCTTATTCTAATATGTTTGCTCATGTAACGGGATATGAAGGATATGGTAAGTCGGGACTTGAGCTTCAGGCTAATTTTTATATGTTAAGATCACATGTGAACATTTTTGAACGTGTTTATAATGAGCTTGCAGAACAAAAAAATCGTGGCGATAATGTTGTTACAACTATCAATTTTGATTTGCAAAAAACAGCATATGAGGCATTGGGTAGCTGTAAAGGAGCTGTAATAGCGATTGAACCTTCTACCGGAAAAATTAGAGCCATGGTTTCAAAGCCTGATTTTGACCCTAACAATATTGATGCCGTATGGGAATATCTTCAGACTGAGGAGGGTGCAAGCAGTACAATTTTGTTAAACAGGGCTACGCAGGGATTATATGCACCGGGTTCCACATTTAAGGTTGTTACCTTGTTAGAGTATATAAGAGAAAATTCGGATTATGAAGAATATACCTACAGTTGTCAGGGACAGGATATTATCTCACATGTAAATATACATTGTTATGATTCTACAGCACATGGAAATGAAACATTGCAGGATTCACTTGCTTATTCATGTAATCTTTCATTTGCAAATATCGGAACAACTTTAAATTATGCAAATTATAGAAATACAGCGAATAAAATGTTATTTAACAGTGCACTTCCTTATGAAGGTGTATATAATCAATCCGTGTTTGAAATCGATTCATCCAGTAAGGAAGAGGAATTACCGCAGACTGTAATCGGACAGGGTAATACGAGAATTACACCTTTGCATAATGCATTGATTGCTGCTTCAATTGCAAATGGCGGAGTATTGATGAAACCATATCTTATTGAACGAATAGAAAATGACGATGGTGCCAAAATAAAAGAAATAAAAGCTAAAACTTACGGTGAGCTTATGACAAGCAAGGAAGCTGAAATATTAAATACTTACATGCAGGCAGTATGTGATTATGGAACAGCTGCAAGATATTTCAGTGGCAGTGCATATGATGTTGCAGGTAAAACAGGTACGGCAGAATATGATAACGAAGGTAACTGTAATTCGTGGTTTATTGGATTTTGCGACACTGAAAATCCCGATCTTGTTGTTAGTGTAGTTGTTGAGGATTCGAATATTAATGGTGTTTCAGCTACTTCGGTTGCAAAACAGATATTTGATACTTATTACAATATTAATTACGGACAGTAGATTTAAGCCGGCAGAATTAGAGAATGCAGATTCAAGACCGCATATTTAGGCTAAATTATCTTGATATATGTCACCTTTTCTGATATACTCTTTTTGAAATAGACACACCTATAGTGATAGCAGGAGGAATTGCAATGATAGAAGCAACAAGCTGTGGTGGTGTGGTAATCTTTAGAGGCAAAATTTTATTACTCTATAAAAATTACAGAAACAAGTATGAAGGATGGGTATTACCAAAAGGTACGGTTGAAAAAGGTGAAGAGTACAACGAAACAGCACTTCGTGAAGTAAAGGAAGAAACAAGTGCTGATGCATCAATCGTAAAGTATATTGGAAAGAGCAATTATACATTTAATACTTCATATGATGTAGTGAATAAGGATGTTCACTGGTATCTGATGATGGCTGATAGTTATTATTGTAAGCCGCAAAGAGAAGAATATTTTATGGACTCAGGTTACTACAAGTATCATGAGGCGTATCACTTACTTAAGTTTCCAAATGAGAAACAGATTTTGGAACAGGCGTATGCAGAGTATTGTGCGTTGAAAAGACAAAATATGTGGGGTAAAAAGAAAGTTTAGTTTATCCATTATAATATAACCCGATTTTATCGGGTTATATTATTTTTAGGACAATTATATTTTATGAGGATTTTTATATGTCAAAAAAAACGAAGAGGAAGAAGTTAATATATAATATTTGTATAGGTATATTAGGTGTTATTTTTGTTGGATGCGGAATCTATCTTGCAAAATATTATTATGATACAAGCAAAAGTGAAAAAAGATTTGACGAGCTTGAAAGCATGATTATAGAAGAAGCATCAGAAGAAAATTATGATAATACAAATTCGGAAAATAATGAAAATACAGATAAAGAAAACAGTGATAAAACTATTGAATATGTAGAAATAAACGGAGTCTTTGTCCAAAAAAAATTTTCGAAATTGTATGAGGCAAACCCTGATTTTATAGGATGGCTTAAAATTGAAGGTACAGATATAAATTATCCTGTTATGCAATCTCTGTATGATGAGCAATATTACATTAACAGAGATTTTGATAAAAATTATTCGGGTTGCGGTTCATTATTTGTCGATACGGATTCTGATGTCGCATATAGCGATAATGTCATAATTTATGGTCATAATATGGAATCCGGTAAAATGTTTCACGATTTATTAAAATATGATGATGAAGATTTTTATAAAGAACACAAATATATAACATTTGATACAATATACGGCGACGGAAAATATGAGATAATTGCATGTATAAGAAGTCAAATTTATCCGGAAGATAGCGATGAATTTAAATATTATAATTTTTTTAATGCAAATAAAATTCAAGAATACGATGATTATGTAAAAAATGTAAAAGCACTGACACCATATGAAATAACTGCAAGTGCTTCATACGGAGAACAGCTAATAACATTATCAACGTGTGCATATCATACAAAAGACGGAAGAATGGTAGTAATAGCAAAAAAGACCGATACATAATACTATGTATCGGTCTTTTATGCCGGTGGTGGGACTCGAACCCACACGATGTTGCCATCAACAGATTTTGAGTCTGCCTCGTCTGCCAATTCCGACACACCGGCTGAACATATGAAAATATAGCATATTTTTACCGGTGTGTCAAGAATACATTTGACACGGATTAGCTGTCAAATATTTGCCACAAAATACTGACAGGTAACAGTGTCATGTTTAGCCTTCAGAAATTTTTATCATCTCTTTTTTAAGTCGTTTAATAATCTTTTTTTCCAATCTGGATATGTATGATTGGGATATTCCTAAAAGATCTGCAACTTCTTTTTGAGTCATTTCTTCATCATTATTTCTTAGACCAAACCTTAATTCTATAATCAATCTTTCACGTTCATCCAGTATATCCATTGCCTGCTCAAGTATATTTTTGTCTATTTCATTTTCGATGTCATTGTATATCATATCGTCATCTGTACCGAGAATGTCAGAAAGTAATAGTTCGTTTCCGTCCCAATCTACATTTAAAGGTTCATCTATAGATACTTCGAACTTTGTTTTCTGGCTGCGTCTTAGATACATCAATATTTCATTTTCAATACATCTGCTGGCATATGTGGCCAGCTTAATATTTTTGTCTGCTCTAAATGTATTTATAGCCTTGATTAAACCTATCGTTCCTATTGATATTAAATCCTCCACACCTATGCCGGTATTATCGAACTTTTTAGCAATATATACAACTAAACGTAAATTGTGCTCAATCAAAACGCTTTTAGCGTACAAATCATCATTTTCAAGCTGTGATAATAATAAAGCTTCCTCTTCAGGGGATAGTGGAGGAGGAAGAATATCAGCACCACCTATATAATGTATTTCATTTCGCTGGCCTATAAAATAGCTTGAAACATTTCTGATACTAAAATGTAATTTGTTATTATTTACAATTGTAATCATTTGAATACTCCTCTCTACATGGTTTTAAGCTTTCATTAAGTAAAACCTGAAATCTGTTTCTTCTGTCAATTTCAAATCTGCTTATACCTACAATAGTATTTTTGTAGACTTCGTTTTTTGACGGTAAATAGATAGTGTTAAGCCTGAATGCAGGCATAACATCAAATTCACGATTTATCGTTTTATAGGGGAGAGGGTAAAAATATAAATTGGATATTTTATTTAGTTTTTCGTAATCTATGAAACCTGATAAATGATATATTTTAAATTCATTAAATAAATTTGGGAATATTTTTGTGCCGGCAAAATAATAATCAATTATTATTACGGGATTTCCTATATAATCGTGTAGAAAATTTCCACTATCGACAAAACCAGTACAATTAATAAAATCGTTTGTTGAGGTTTGAATAACCAATTCTTTATATTTAGATTCATTTTTGCTTAATAATTTTAGTGTAATTAAAAATACAAGTGTTATTAATAAAGCAAAAGTAAATGGTATGAATGCATTCTTTTTATTTAATATATTTGCAATGCCACATATAATTGCATCGCACAATACACAGTAAAAAATAAATCTTACTAAATATTTTGGCTTTTCACATTTAAAATAGTGCCAAAGTATAATTAAATAAATGATTGCATATACAATTAAGTAAATATGTAAAGGTTTATTCAATAATAAAACATAAGAAACACTTAATAATAAACTGCCTGCTATTGAACATAATATAAATCTTTTTAATTTTATTCTTTCATTATCAATAAGATGAATAAATGAAAAATTTGTACTTATCAGAATCCAGTTCCACAAAAAAACTATATCCAAGTATACTTTGTTAAAATTAATTCACCTCCTTTTGGATTTAAATGAATTATATAAAAAATCACTGAAAAAGAATGTCGATTAACGTTGTAGAATTTCGTATTATTTAGATTTTTTTCGACAGCTAAATTTGATAATTTCTAAAAAATGTATGAGGTAAGATATGTATAATTATGAAAAAATGAGTTCGGATTTGATTACAACGCTTACTCTTGCGAGAAATGGAAAGTTTAATGAAACTGATTTGTATATTGGTTATAATGATACACTTAGAATGTGGGAGCTAATAATAAAATACATAGGAGATATTGAAGCATTAAGTAGTAAATATGATTTTACATACGTGAGTTTATATAATAATTTTGCTGTAATAACGATTAAACAGGAAATGCTTGAGTCTCTTTCAAATAACGTCAATATAGTTTATATCGACAAGCCTAAAAGTATTTTTTTTGAAAAATACAATATGAAATCCTATGATTATAACAGCGATAAGTCCTGTTTTGAAAATCTGCGTGATGATAATGTTACATTGACGGGTAAAGGCGTTCTTGCAGCTGTAATAGATACAGGTATTAATTATCTAAATGAAGTTTTTATAAAAAACAACAAAACAAAGATATTGGAATTTTGGAATCAGGAAACAGATAAAATATATACAGAAAATGAGATTCAAAATGAGATTGATATTTATAAAGAAACAGGATTATCATCATTTGGTTCAAATAATGATTATTCAGGACATGGTACGGCTGTTGCAGGGATTATTTCGGAAAACGCTCCTGATGTCCAATTTATTATCGTTAAACTTTTAAGTGTTGATAATAATGGACTGCCAAGAACAAGTTCGTTAATGCGGGCAATTAATTATGTAATTGAACGCTCAATATATTATCAGATGCCGTTAGTAGTTAATCTAAGCTACGGTAATAATTATGGAGCACATAATGGTACGGGTATCATAGAGCAGTATATTGACTCAGTTGCACTGATTTCAAAAAATGTGTTTGTGATAGGTATGGGAAATGAAGGAGATAAAAATAAACATATAAGCATTCATCTTAAGGATACATCATGGCAGAAGGCAGAAATACAGGTTGGCAAATACACAGCAGGCATTACAATACAAATATGGTTTGATTCTATTGATAATGTTGATGTTATTATTGTAGCACCTGATTATGAAGAATATGGTCCGGTTAATAGAGATAATGTTTATTATTTTAATATTAATCAAAATAGTGTCTGTGTTGTAAATTCACAGGCAACACCGTTTAATCGTTTTAACGAGGTTTTTATAAGCATAAATTCTACGCAAAATTATATTGATGAAGGAATATGGGGAATAAAAATAAGACCTAAGTCAATTGTAAACGGAGTGATTAACATGTGGCTTCCTTCCGACAGTGCAATTTCAGGTGATACAAAATTTTTATATTCAAATGCGAATACAACACTTACCATACCTGCTTCATCTATAATATCTGTTTGTGTCGGAGCATATAATTCTAAAAATGAGACTTATGTCAGTTTTTCAGGAAGGGGATACACGACGGATGACAGAGTAAAACCGGATATTTGCGCTCCGGGTGTAGATGTTATTATTGCATCAGGTATAGATAAAAAAAATATAGCTTCAGGGACATCATTTGCTACACCTTTTGTTTCTGCTGCCTCTGCATTACTTATGCAATGGGGAATAATAGAAGAAAATGACAGTTTTTTATATGGAGAAAAATTAAAGGTAGCGCTCATAAAAGGAGCCAGAAAAATTAATGAGTCAGACGCTGTTCCAAATGAAAAAATAGGTTATGGAGCACTTTGTGTATACAATAGCCTGGAATATTTAAAAGGACAAAAAAATTGAAGCTGCCATAATGTTATGATAGAATTATATAAAATTTTCTAATGAGAAAAACGGAGCTTGATATGGATAAAAATACAACAATAGGGATGCTTGCACATGTAGATGCAGGAAAAACAACTTTATCGGAAGCAATATTATTTAAGCTAGGTATAATAAAGGAATGTGGTAAGGTTGATAATAGAAATACTTTTTTGGACACGGATGAAATAGAAAGAAACAGAGGGATTACTGTTTTTACAAAGAATGCAAAATTTACAATAAACGACCGTCCGTTTACGTTGATAGATACACCGGGTCATGTGGATTTTTCTGCGGAAATGGAGCGCTCGCTTCAGGTACTTGATTATGCTGTTTTGATAATAAATGCATCGGATATGGTGACAGGACATACAAAAACCTTGTGGAGAATGTTGGATGTATATAATATTCCGACTTTTATATTTGTAAACAAAATGGATCAGCCCGGTAATGAAAAAGAAGTAATAATAAATGAGCTTCGTAACAATTTAAGTGAATATATAATTGATTTTTCAGATAATTTAGATTATGAACTTATTGCGACATCTGATGAAAATGCACTGGATCTTTATTTACAGGATGAAAAATTAGATACAGGTGTTATTACAGATTTAATTGTTGACAGAAAGGTTTTTCCATGCTTTTTTGGCTCGGCTCTTAAAATGATAGGAATAGATGAATTTATAGATGCTCTTGATAAATATTCCGTTGCTTTTGATTATGGTGATGAATTTGCTGCAAAAGTGTATAAAATAGGTCGGGATGAAAATAAAAACAGGCTTACTTTTATGAAAATAACAGGAGGAACTCTAAGTAATCGTCAGGCAATTGAAATATCCGGAAAAAATATTACTGAAAATGAAATATCAAAAGTAGAAAAGGTAAATCAAATCAGAATATATAATGGAGAAAAATATAAAACGGTAAATGAAGTAAGTGCATCGGAAATATGTGCTGTTGTTGGCCTTGAAAATACATATGCAGGACAGGGACTTGGTAAAGAGGCATTATCGGAGATGCCGCTTATCGAGTCTGTTTTGACGTATAAAATTATTTTGCCGGATGATATATCACCAAGACAGTTTTATCCTGATATAAAAAAACTGGAGGAAGAAATACCGGAGCTTGATGTATGCTGGAATGAACATAAAGAAGAAATAACTGTAAAAATAATGGGTAAGGTTCAGCTTGAGATTATTAATAATTTGTGTAAGCGTAAATTTGGTTTTGAGGTTTCTTTTGATAAGGGCAGCATTACATACAAGGAAACAATAGAAAACAGTGTTATAGGAGTCGGCCATTTCGAACCGTTAAGACATTATGCAGAAGTCCATTTATTGCTTGAGCCCGGAGAACCGGGAAGTGGAATAGTAGTAAAATCAGATTTAAGAGAAGAAGTATTGGCAAAAAACTGGCAAAGATTAATATATACACATTTGAATGAAAAATCATTTGTTGGTGTTCTGACAGGTTCACAGCTTACAGATGTTGTTATTACATTGATAAACGGACGGGCAAGTAATAAGCATACAGAAGGCGGAGATTTCAGACAGGCAACCTACAGGGCAGTAAGACAGGGACTTATGCAGGCTGAAAATGTATTGCTCGAACCGTATTATTCTTTCAATTTAAAGATTGGAAGTAATCTTATCGGAAAAGTAATGACGGATATTGAACAGCTTCACGGTAAAATCGGAAATCCTGAAATACAGGGGGATGTTGCTTTAATTAAAGGCATTGCGCCGTATGAAACATTGAGGGATTATCATGAAAATTTAAGCCTTTATACAAAAGGTACAGGAAATATGGAAATAAGCTTTACGGGATATTATAAATGTCACAATCAGGAAGAAGTTATTTCAAAATCAAAGTACAATCCCGAAAATGATATTATAAATACACCTGATTCTGTATTTTGTGATAAGGGGGCAGGCTTTATTGTTCCGTGGTATAAGGTTAGTGAATATATGCACGTAATCGATGAACAGGAAAAAAACATAATTGAAATTGAAAACTATGCAATTAAAAACAGAAACTTTGATTATTCTATAGGAACAGATGAGATAGATGAAATTTTAAATAGGACATATAATTCAAATCAGAGAAAGACAAAAGCTTTATATAAAAAGAAAAAACAGATTTATGAAAGTGATTATAAATCTGCAAAAACCTATATCACGCCTTCAAAGAAAGCATATATTATTGATGGTTACAATATTATTTTTGCCAACAGAGAGCTTGAAGAATTAGCTAAAGTAAATATTGATTCCGCTAAAGATAAATTGATACAGACAATATCTAATTATTATTCTATATGTGAGATACGGATGATTATAGTATTTGACGGTTATAAGGTAAAAGGCAACAAAGGAAGTGAAACGATAATAGATAATGTTGAGGTTGTGCATACAAAAGAGGGAGTTACGGCTGATGCATATATAGAAAAATTCACAAATGAAAATAATAAGGATTATTCTCTTACCGTTGTGTCTTCAGATGCTCTGATTCAGC
>CALZHV010000030.1 GCA_945787485.1 uncultured Lachnospiraceae bacterium | reverse complement strand
GTAAAGTCTATAACCTCTGTTTCCAAATCAATGTCTTTTGTCTTATGTCTTTTGGCTTTTATCTTTTGTATTTTTATCTTTTTATATATATTTTTTTATATTTGTTCTTTTTATATTTTATATATTTTTTTATTTTTTCTCAATTTTGTTTCTTGTTTATTTGTTTATTTCTATTTGTTCCTTATTTACTATTTATTTAATTCTTTTACAAGTATCGGAAGTGCCTTTTCAAACTTTACTCCATACCAATGAGTGTCATCACCTATTGTCTTTTTTATTGATTCCACAACAAAATCTGCAGCAAGTTTTGCTGAATCGAAGACACTCTTCCCCTGCATTATTGCACCTGTAAATGCAGCAGCATAACAATCTCCTGTACCATGTGAACTCTTTTGTATTTTTTCCGTAAAATAGTAATCCTTTGTTTTTGCAACGCAGTCATAAACAACTATACCAATTTTATCTCTTTCAAAGCTAATACCCTTGAGCACTACTTTTTTAGAACCAAGCTCAGATAGCTTTTCCAACAAAGCATCAACATATGACTCGTCTTGACATTCTAACTTCATATCAAAGCCGGTCATAAATGCTGCCTCAGTAATATTCGGAAGTATTATATCTGCTGTTCCACAAAGCTTTGCCATGTGTTTTACAAAAACTTCATCAAATCCGTAATACAATTTTCCATTGTCAGCCATTGCAGGATCTACTATCAAAAGAGACCCGTCATTTAACACTTCATTTTTTAATTCATATACATAGTCTATCTGTTTAACACTTCCAAGATATCCTGTATATAAGCAGTCACATTTTATATTTTCTTTTTTCCAATGTTCTTTAATACCGGGTATATCCTCTGTAAGATCTCTTACCGTATATCCCGTAAAGCCTCCCGTGTGCGTTGACAGCACAGCCGAAGGTAAAATAATAGTTTCCACTCCGCACGCAGAAATAATCGGTAATGCAACTGTAAGCGAACATTGTCCCATACATGAAATATCCTGAATTGTTAAAACCTTTTTATCTGTCATTACTTTCCCTCCTGATTTTGATATCAAATGTTATATCAATTGTTATTTTAAAAGTGCAAAGATATTTTTTTCATCATTATTTTTATTACATAAACATTTTATTCAAATATATATCCGCTAAAATTAAGATTCTGTATCTCGTCATTTTCAACTTCAATATGGATATATGTAAGAAAAACATATTGCCCTTCACCAACATAAAACATATTGTTATTGTCTAAATAATCATAATCATATTCCATTAAGCCTTCAAATATGTCAGTCATGTCAATCGTAATCGGAGTTCCCTGGAATGTATTTGCATTTATCGCAGTTATATCAATTGTACCTGAAATGTAGCCCGAATCAAGACTACTCATTTTATCATAAGCACTTATATCAATTTCGTCAATTGTTGTCTGTGAAGAATAATATTGTCTGTTATCAGTCGAAAGGTAATACCAACCTGTTATTTCATCCGACAGTTCCTCAGTGTAATTTTCTTTGATATATGTATTCCCTTCACAGCCGGCATTGTATTTTAATTCGCTAAAGCTATCGCTTACAGCTTTTTTTTCTTCATCAGTCAGATTTTCAACACCCTTATTCATTATGTTTTCAATCCTTGAGCTCTGTGATTTTACTGTTACTGCATACATATTACAAAACGGAAGCACTAGTATTATCCCCACCATAGCAATTGTAACAAATATCATTTTATCTATATATTTTCCAAATTTTGCGCAATACAAGGCTATGTAAATAATTTCAAAAACAATAACAGCAACTCCGAGATATCTCGATACCGTAACACCATATTGAGAAATACGAAGAATTACGCAAATTGCCTGCAAAATGATAAACGGAGCAAATGCAAATGGGATAAAACGAGCAATTTTGCCCATAATATCTTCTTTAAATTCCATCGCAAATGTCCATATCGGTAAGCCTATTGCAAATAAGAAAGTCAGAATATTAAATACTTCGTTGCTAGGTAATTCAAATGTAATAATAATCTTGGCAATATATAAATATACTATCAAAAATGCTATTATTAACAACGATAACAAAACATATTCAACTATTGCTTTTGCAAATTTACTTATGTTGCCTGTAACCTTCGAAAAAGATAATATTATAGCCGGCATATAAATTCCCGAAGCAATAAAAATCTCCACACGTTCGATAAGCTCCCACTCTTCCGTATCATATATAAGTGAATTAAAAATAATTAATACAATTAAAAATCCAATTGCAATTATTCCATATACAAAGGTTGATTTAATCAAAGAACATGTTACTTCTAAAGCATATGACTCAATTGTTGTATTATTACGTTTTAGCATCAAATAAACTGTTACTAATATAATCGTAATAATATATACGGCTAATCCTCTTGAGAAATATTCAACCAGATTATCATTAAAATAATTCAAATCAAATACCAAAACCAAATCCCATGCAAATGAAATTACAGCATTCACGGCAAAAAACACACTTTTCAAAGCAATTACAAGTGATTTGTTTTTTAGTTTATTATGTATTATATCATGTCTGAAAAATTCTTCTGTCAACAGTGAACCGGCAGAAAAATAAAAGAGAAAGAATATAATTCTTGTAAGCCAATCATATATACGCAATGTACTGTCTACATCAATTATTATTGCAGCAAGTAAAGAAGCCAAAACAATAGAACCGATTGTTATCGGATATTGCCTGAATATATTACCAAAGCTTTGTAAATTATCTTTGAGCTTTTTCACCAGCTTTTTCTTAATTTTATTCGGCTTTATTTTCTCGCTGTTTTTCTCGTCCGTATTGTTTACTTCTTCTTTATTTACAGATTTAAGTTCTAAATGTTCTGCATTATATGGAATGAATTGTGGTTTGATATCGGACGAAATATTTTCATTATTATTTACATTATTATTTTCATTATTATTTTCCATTTACATCTACACCTCTTTTTTAACGGCATGACTTGATTTGTCATTTACAAGCAGAATATTACAAAACATATTCGCCAATTATTTCATTAATTCTTGTTTCATTAAGATTTTCACCTATTACAATAATAATTTCCTGGCCAAGCGCAATCTCATCAATACATATTTCTTTGCTTGTTGCATTTATTTGAAGCCAATTGTTATCAGATGCCTTTACAAAACCCTTTATTCGAAAAACTTCACCGCATTCATTGTCGTTCAATAGTTTATTAAACAGCTCCTCCGGTATTTTTTTATTCATAATATATATGGTATTAAAAGCATTATCTTCATCTAAAGTCTTTACATAATCTTCTGCAACATACCCACAATTAAGGATTCTCTCATAATCCGAATCATTAAAATTATTCCAATCCTTGATAAGTATTTCATGTTCAAATCTTCTTTTGCATTTTATTTTTTCCATTGATTTATTTATGTGGGCAATAGTTTGAGATATTTTATCTTTTTGCGCACACTCTGTCTTGCTAAGCAGTACCATTCCTGCATTAGCCAGCATTGATGCAAAAATAAATTCTGACTGCTCCGAAAGCTCTTCTTCAATATTTGCATCAACAATTGTTATTACATTTCCTATTTCATACCATTTACATAGAGGTTCTTCATATACAGCGTCAAAAAATTCATCTACGTCAAATATACCGGAAGGTTCTATTAACACCCTGTCATAATCACTCATTCCCATTGCAATCAGCTTTGTTTTAAATCTTCTTCTGTGACATTCTGCATCACAGCCTCCTGCAACCATCTCGAGCTCACACCCCTCCTTTTGCAAATCCTGCAAAAGCATCATATCTACATTCACAGCGCCATAATCATTTATAAGAATTCCAACCTTAAACCCCTGTTTAATTAAGTACCGTGCATATTTTTTTATAAATGAAGTCTTTCCTGACCCCAAAAAACCTGTAATCAAATCAATCTTCTTCATTTTTCTTTCTCCAATTTCTTGTTACAATTGCAGTTATAACAAATAATGCTCCTACCATTTCATTTATTTTTAATTTTTCATGGAAATACAATATTCCAAGCATTGTAGCTGCAACAGGTTCAATTGACGCAATAATCGAAGCTCTGCTGTTTTCCATTTCATTTAAACCTAATGTATAAACAATATATGGTATCACAGTACTAATTAACCCAAATATCATACAAAAAACAATAAGCCTGTAATCAGCCAGACACACCCTGCCTATTTTCTTTAAATCAGTCAGGAAAACGCTTGAAACCGAAGCAAATACAAATGTATAAAACGAAATTGTAAGGGAATGATATCCCCTTTCCAGTGCACATCTGCTGAATATTGAATATAAAGCATAACCCAGCCCTGCACCTAAGCCAAATACTATTCCCTGCAAATTTATGTTGCCTTTATCACTCAAAGCTCCTGACACCAGCACACAACCGGCAAATGTCAACAACATAGATATTATTTTTATTATGGTTATTTTTTCTCTAAAAAATACTGATGATAATATTAATACAATTGCAGGAGCAGTATATAACAAAACTGCAGCTACTGATAATGATGTCAAATTGATTGCTTTAAAATAGCAAAAATTAAAAAAAACAATGCTTAATATACCCGTTCCAATAAAACACCATATATCCTTTAGTTTTATTTTAAGCATTTTATTATTATATATAAGCAAAAATATAAGAAGCAAAGACATTGTAGTTATTGCTCTAATAAATACTATATCAAAAGGACCAAACCCCAAATAATTAAGCTTTCTTACGAAAAATCCAATAATCCCCCATAATATACCGGCTAATAATATCAAAAAAGGTGCAAGCTTCTTCATACTAAATTCCCCTGATCATATTTTAACACACTGATTATAACATATTATTTTATTTCAACAATATTATTATTTATATAAAGCATTATTTAACGTCTTATAATCCGAATTATTGCATAGGAAACGAAAAGTTTTCTATACAGTAAAAAGGGCAACACATTACGTGTTGCCCTGAAATCATTCCATATGACGGAATTAGTTAGTTTTTTTAATTATTGAAATATCTGATATTTCTATCGCTGATGGGTCACATGCACCTTCAAAGTATCCCATATTAATCTGGAATGCCATCGTATCTGTTCCCGGCTTTCCTTCATCACCCGCAGGGCATGTAAATTCATATTCAATTTCTGAAATCTCATCTGCTGTAAGGCTTATATCCTCACCTGCATACCAGTTATATCCGTTTGACGGATCAAGTAATGACCAGCTTATATTTCTTCCTAAAGATGATTTAATCTTGAATTTTACTATGTATGTAGCTCCTTCTTCGATTGTCAAATCATTTTGAACAAGCTGTACACTTGATGTTTCTGTACCTGCAGCCTTCACATTAATCTTTGCAATTCCGTCTTCATAAACTGCCTCAGCATCTCCGTCTGCCCACTTATTTAAAAACCATGGCTCAGGATTTCCATCTGTAAATCCCGGATTTACTAATATTTCTACATCTGATGCAGGAACACCTTTCTTTACTATTGAAATATCTGATATTTCAATCGCTGATGGATCACATGCACCTTCAAAGTATCCCATATTAATCTGGAATGCCATCGTATCTGTTCCCGGCTTTCCTTCATCACCCGCAGGGCATGTAAATTCATATTCAATTTCTGAAATCTCATCTGCTGTAAGGCTTATATCCTCACCTGCATACCAGTTATATCCGTTTGACGGATCAAGTAATGACCAGCTTATATTTCTTCCTAAAGATGATTTAATCTTGAATTTTACTATGTATGTAGCTCCTTCTTCGATTGTCAAATCATTTTGAACAAGCTGTACACTTGATGTTTCTGTACCTGCAGCCTTCACATTAATCTTTGCAATTCCGTCTTCATAAACTGCCTCAGCATCTCCGTCTGCCCACTTATTTAAAAACCATGGATCAGGATTTCCATCTGTAAATCCCGGATTTACTAATATTTCTACATCCTCTGTTGTTGGCACATCCGGTTTCTGAGGTTCATCAACCATAACAAGCGAAATATTGTCTATACAAATTCTGTGAGCAGTTGTGATTTGTTCACCTGCAACCGCACCCATTGAGAAGCTAAGAATAGCATTAGGATCTGTACCCTTCTTATTCTTAAATGTCTTTGTAATTGTTACATACTCACCATCACCGGCTAAATCTATAATACCATCTGCATAAGGACTCCAGTCATTATCTGCTGAACCATCTTTTTGTAATGCATACTTAAACTGTCTTGCCATATCTGACTTTATGTCAAACTTAAATGTATACCACTGATCTTTGATAAGTTCTACATTATTCTGCTTAAGCTGAATATCCCATTCATTTGCACCTGTATTTTTAATTGTAATATCAAATGCATTATCTTCAGAAAGGCTGTCAATAACTGCTGTATAATCTGTACCTGAAGCGCCATATACTTCATATCCTGACATACCTGCATTAAATGAACCATTCTTAATAATCGCATCCTCTGTTAATGAAATATTATCTAAGTAAATATCTTTGTTTGCACCTAATTCAACAACAAATTCATCTGAAGTAATTTCTTCACCAACACTATATTTTGCAGTGTAAGTAGTCATAGTATCATTAATATCAAATGTATATAATTCACCACCTACCAAAACATTTATTGTGGCAGTTTCACCTGTTGCGCATTTTGCATCAAATGATAATGCATAATCAACATTTGTTGCAAACGGAACCTCCGTCTGTCTGAGTGTTACATTTTCAAGTGATTCACAATCCTTGGTATTGATATGGAACTTACGTCCGTCCTCAAGAGATGTTACATTGTATTCAACAATATTTGCTTCATCACCGTTAATCTCCCAATATCCAAGTCTGTTTGCTCCCTCCTGGAACTTACCGTTGTAAATGTAATTTCCATCACTTCTTGGAGTTTTCTTGTCAATTATTTCTATTTCTTTTACTTTTTTAATTACTACATTATCAATGTATACTGTAGCGTTACTAGCTGTTTTACCAAGGTTGAATTCTACCCTTGCCTTATCATCAGTATCCATTGTCATATCAAATGTATACTTGAAGTTTTGCTTTTCTGTTGTAAGAGCAACCTTTGTATCATTGAAATATCTTAAATAGTTAAGTGATGGTGCAGAAATATCTGCTATCATAGTTCTTTCTTCATCTGCATAAGCATCAAATGATATCTCATACTGATATCCCTTCTCAAGAGGAATATTTGGCTGTACAAGCTGTATACTGTAATCAGCTGTACCTGCAGCTTCTGTCTTTATTTCAACCTGCTCGTTTACGATTGAAGCACTACCTTTTCCACCTAAGGCTGTAAGGAACTGCCAATCCTTTGTTCCATCTAATGGATCTGCTTTTGAAAAATCACCATTAATTACATAGTTACCATTTTCATCAGGGTCTCTGATAATAATATCTTCTATTGGCATTTCAACATCTTCATTATAGGAATCCTTCTGATATACTTTTACGTAATCAATCTGGAAGTTTTCATCATAGCTTGTATTTTCATCCGGATATCCTACCCATGAACCACCAACTGCAAGATTAAGTATTATGTAGAATTCCTGGTCAAAAGGTGCAGGATATGTTACAGTTCCCTGTCCCTCTGTTGTGCTATACCATTTATGCTCCTCGTGAATTAACACGCCATCTACATACCACTTAATTGAACCCGGCTCCCACTCACATGCAAATGTATGATAAAGATCTGCATATGAATAAAGCGGAAGTGTATATGTTCCCTGACTCTGTCCATGTGGATTACCATAGTGGATTGTTCCATAAGTCTTATTTGTCTCATGTCCCATAACCTCCATGATATCAATCTCACCACATCTTGGCCATTGTCCATAAAGATTTTCATCTGCTGACATAAGCCAGAATGCAGGAAGATAACCTGCTCCTGTCGGAACCTTTGCTCTTGTTTCAAAATAACCATACTTGAACTGTTGCTTTCCAAGAGTATTTATTCTACCTGATGTAATATTTCCTTCTTCATCCTTATTTGGATCTATAACAAGCTTACCGTTTTTAAGATAAACATTTGAATCACCTGCCACATATGACTGTAACTCTTCGTTTACCCAGCCAGGTGCATGCTCTTCATAGTTCCAGTTAGTAGTATCAAGTGAATCACCGTCAAAATTATCTTCAAATACAAGATTATAACCATCTAAATGATTTATAACATTTACCGTACATGCTGCCTTAACACCGCTGTTATCTCTTGCTATTGCATATATTTTAACTGTACCGGCCTTCTTTGTTGTGATAAAGCCTTTTGAATTAACTGTTGCAATAGATTCGTCTGAGCTGTAGTATGCAACATATTTATATGTTGCCTTATCATCTACAGTACCTGTGATATATGTTCTACCACCTTTGTTTACAGTAACCTCTGTGTTATCTAATGTTATTTTGCTAACAGGATTACCTACATAAACTTTAATTGTTTTCTTCTTTGAAATATCCTGCTTACTTATAACAGTAATAATAGCTGAGCCATTCTTTAATGCTGTGATTTTACCCGTTGAACTTACTGTTGCTACTGATTTATTAGATGACTTATATGCAAGCTCCTTTGATAATGAAGACTGTGCAACTTTAATATCTGCCTTTACTGTAAAGGTTGCGCCCTTCTTCAATGTAACAACACCATAAGAAACATTTGTTACTTTAAGTGATGTTACGCTTTCCTTAACTGTAACTATACATTTTGCATACACATTACTGTTATCCTTTGCTTTTGCAAATATTGTTACCTTGCCTGCCTTTTTAGGAATAACATTTCCAATTGCATCTACAGTTGCAACTGTCTTGTCGCTTGTCAACCATTTAATTTCCTTGCATGCTGCCTGTGAATCAACAGCTGCTGAAAGCTTAAGCTTAGTTCCAACATATGCCGTAACAGTATTTTTTGAAATAGTAACCTTTGTTGCTTTTCTACCAACATATACTGTAAGTGCTGTACTCTTTGATGCATCAGCCTTACTTGTGATAGTAATTGTTGTCTTACCGGCAGCTACTCCGGTAATTCTGCCTGTTGAACTTACAGTTGCAACTTTACTGTTTGAAGAAGTATATTTAACAGACTTGTCCACACCGCCTGTTACAACTACTTCTGTAGCGATATTAAAGCTTGTACCCTTCGGAACAGTTACAATACCGTATTGAACATTTGTAACTTTAATTGATACAACTTCTTTTTTGTCTGCTGCAAGTGATGTAATAGAAATTGATGCAACCGACAAAATCGCCATCATCAGGACAATTAAAATTTTTCTCGCCTTTTTCATTGTATACCTTCCTTTCATAAAATAACGATACTATCCCTTTGGAATAATTTAATATTAAATAAAACTGTAATTTTCATATATCAAAATAATTGTTTTTTTTTGGTTTTAATGATATATTATCAATATATTTACTGTATATTTTTATAATAAATATTGTATAAATTTCAATTTAAACAGATTACATTTTGTTTTACAATTCATGTATTAATTTTTAATTGGAGGTATTGGAAAATGGCTTTTGAGAAGGATTTATTTTACCGTGAATTTATACAAAGAGAAGAAGAATTTTTGCGTGCTCCTTATAATCCTGAAATGGAATTTTATTCGCATATTCAATCAGGCGACATTGAAAAAGTAAAAAAAATGTGTGAAGAACAACCTCTCATAGAAAAGCCGGGTCTTGGAACTTTATCAAAGGATAAGGTTAGAAATTTAAGATATCATTTCATTATTACAACAGCGCTGGTTGCCAGATTCTGCATTAACGGAGGAATGCCATATCAGGAAGCATATACAATAAGTGATATGTATATTCAGAAAGCAGATACATTTACCACAACTCAACAAATTTCTGATCTTCATCCGATAATGTGTGTCGATTACGCAAGACGAATGAAAAATATATTGAAGCACAAAAAATATTCAAAACACGTCATGTCCTGTGTAGAATATATTTACAACAATCTTCATACAAGAATAAAGGTAGAAGACCTTGCTGAACATATCGGTATCAATCCCTCATATTTATCAAAGCTGTTCGCAGAAGAAATGGGATGTTCAATAAGCTTCTACATTTGTGATAAAAAAATAGATACCGCCAAACGTATGCTTGTATATTCCGATTATACTACTGCACAGATTTCATCTATCCTTGCATTTTCAAGTCAAAGCTATTTTACCGAGGTTTTTAAAAAGAAAACCGGAAAGACCCCATATGAATATCGAAATACAACAACAGGTGAGCAGATAAATTATATATTTTAATTATATTTTTGTTTTCAAAATTTCACAATAAAAAATGACCACGATATCAGTTTTATCGTGGTCATTTTTTATTTATTTAATTACTTTTTTCTGTAGCAACCTCAGTTATAGATTTTGCAAGTCCTGCTATTCCCTGAATCTCAGATGGAATAATTATCTTTGTTGACTGACCATCTGCCGCCTTCGCAAACGCTTCAAGGCTCTTAATCTTAATAACCTCTTCGCTAGGTGCTGCCTCCCTAAGATATACAAGACCGGCCGCATTTGCCTTTTGAATTGCTTCGATAGCTTCTGCCTGACCTTCTGCCTCCTTAATTGTTGCTTCCTTTTTAGCTTCTGCTCTAAGAATAGCTGCCTGCTTGTCAGCCTCTGCCTGAAGAATCAACGATTCCTTTTGTCCTTCGGCTCTAAGAATAGAAGACTTCTTCTCTCCTTCTGCAATAAGAATCTGTTCACGGCGCTCACGTTCAGCCTTCATCTGCTTCTCCATTGCATCCTGAATTGCTGCAGGAGGAATAATATTCTTAAGCTCAACACGATTAATTTTTATACCCCAGGGATCTGTCGCTGAATCAAGTGTTGCTCTCATCTTTGTATTAATAGTCTCTCTTGAAGTAAGTGTTTCATCAAGCTCCAAATCACCGATAATATTACGAAGTGTTGTTGCTGTCAGATTTTCAATTGCCATAATAGGATTTTCAACACCATAGCAATAAAGCTTTGGATCTGTTATCTGGAAAAACACAACTGTGTCAATTCGCATTGTAACATTATCCTTGGTAATAACCGGCTGTGGTGGAAAATCAACAACCTGCTCCTTCATTGTTACTTTTCTTGCAACCTTATCAATAAGTGGTACTTTGAGATGAAAGCCTACCGACCAGGTTGCCCTGTAAGTACCTAATCTTTCTACTACATATGCGTGTGCCTGTGGAACGATATTAATACACGAAAAAGCAATAATTAAAAGTATAAACAAAATGAATATACATATTGCCATCATTCCTCCAACTGCTCCAACTGCTCCTGTCATTTTTCATTCCTCCTTTTTTATACAGGTTCAACTATACATTTTACACCCTTTATCTCTCTGATAATCACCTTGCTTCCTTCTTCTATAACAGCAGTTTCGTCAACTGCACGTGCAGACCATTCAATATCACCTATCATTAGCTTTCCCGTTTCCTTTGCATTATCAATAGTTTCTATAACGATTGATGTTTTGCCAATAAGACCTTCTGCATTTGTTTTTTCTATCTTATTTTCAAGAAATTTTTTTGCAAGCTTTCTTGTACTGGCAAGTGCAATCGCAGTCACTAAAACAAACAAAACAAACTGTAACCATATAGGAGCATTGCAAATTGCTGCTATTCCTGCCACCAGAGCCCCTGCAGCAAACCATATGCTTGTAAGACCCATCGACAGCATTTCAACGATTGCAAAAATAATAACTAAAGCAAGCCAAAAAAGACTAATCCATCCCATTATTATCCCTCCTTTTGAAACTTAAATACATTATATAATAATTCATTTAAAAAGGCACTAATATTTTGCTGTTCTTTTGCAATTATTCCATGTTTATGCGGAAATTGTGTATTCCGATACATCAAGAATTGTTTCACCATCTATCTGAAGTGCACATGGTTTATCAAATACAACCCTGGCATTTTTTGCTTCCAGTATTGTTACAATCTTTGTTTTTTTAATATGCTCACCCTTGAATATTTTCGGAAATACAATTAATGCAATAATATTACACCAATGTCTGTAAACCATCAAGGATACCTTTTTGTCATCAGAAAATCTTTTCTGATTAGGTGTTGCTATCATCCCACCGCCATAACATCTTCCGTTCATGGCAGGAACAAGCCACGTATTTTTATATGTTTCTGTTTTTCCGTCTACGGTAACAGTTGCAGTACAAGGTCTGTAGTGAAACAAAATACCTTTTATTGCTATTGCTGTATAATTAACAGCTTTATCAGATTTGAGTCTTTCCTTATCTCCTATCTCACAGCAATATCCGTCAATACCAAAGCCGACTCCGTTTAAAACATTATATTTTTTCCCTTTAACCTCTACAACCGGAAGATTTTGGAGATATTTACTTATATCCTCCTGAAGTTCTCCCAGCTTTCCTCCAATATCAAATAAGAAATCATTGCCTGTACCGGTTGCAAAGTAACCGATTTTCCTTTTTCTGGTCTCTTCTGTTGTATGATTTACATAATAATTGAGTGTTCCATCTCCACCACACAATATTATACTATCTTCCTCAGGTATATTTGAAACGTACTTTTCTATATCATCTATTTTAGTAACATCTATAAATTCCAATTGTTTGTCTTTTATTATTTCTTCAAGTTTTCTGGCATTTTCCTCCCCTTTGTTGCTGTGGGTTATTGGATTAAACATTATAATTGCTTTCGACATTTTTCTTCTCCTTAGTTAATTATAAGTTTATTCTTTACTTATTATTACATTATTACACGCACTTCTCAAGAGCATGTCTGACACGTTCGCCAATTTTTTTTGTATTATTTGCTTTTACATCATCAACAGACATAACATCAACAACATCAAAATAGACATCTGTTTTATGAAACGGATAATTTTTTGATATGTTTCTTGTATTTTTTGTGTTCATTACTACAATAGGGCATTTTGCATTTTTTGCTATGTAAAATACACCATTATGAAACGGCAAAAGCCCATCTCCCGTACCTCTTGTACCTTCCGGATATACACCAATGGAAACCTCATCATTTTTAATAAGCTTCGTTGCATCCCTTATGGTATCCATTGCCTTCCCCGGATTCTCACGGTCAATCGCCCTAAAACAGCATTTCCTTATAAATCTTCCAAATATCGGAACATTGAAATTTTCAATCTTTGAGATAAAAGCAATATCATATTTTCTCAAAACAAACCATTGAAGAATAGGGTCAAATTTTGACATATGATTTCCAACAAGCACAAATCTGGTATCCTGCGGTACTTTTTCAAGCCCTGTTGTATGAACGTGAATCCTCAATAATAACATCATTAAAAAAGTAGATGAATTTAATAGGAATCTGTAGTATTTGGAATTTTTATCATAATATTTTTTAGTGTTTATAAATAATGAACTAATAAACAAAAGCATAATAAACAAAAAAATAAATATTATGAAGGATGCTAAAATATATAAAAGTATTCTTAATAACTGCATGATTTTTCCTTACTTGTTTTTTTCTTAAAAACAAGTATACCACAGTTGTTTTTTATCTTCTATATTTAGCACAAAAATGTTTAAGAAAAATAAGAGATAATTTTAATAAAAAATAATTATTTTATAATCTGTTTCATGTCCCAATAATTTATCAGACATGTAATCTGTTTCACATCTCATATATTTTATCAGCCATATATTTTGCCTCATCATTATCATGTGTGACTATCAAAACTGTTTTTTTATTTGTTATTTTTTTTACATAATCCATAACTGTTTTTTTACTGTCTTCATCCAATCCTGAAAACGGTTCATCCAAAATATACAAATCCGCATCATATATCAATGCCCGCAAAATTGCCACTCTTCTTTTTTGTCCACCTGACAAATCACTTACAGGAGTGTCCATAAACTCTTTCATGCCTACCGCATCAAATGCAGCTTCTATTTTTTCTGTTTTGACTTTGTTTTTTGCAATACCGTTGCTCAAAACAAGCGCAACATTTTCATATGCACTGAATTCTTCACACAGACGATTTTCCTGAAACACTGCACTTACACATTCAGGCAGCCCTGTTACAGTTCCCGAATCAGGTTTTGTCAGACCAAGCAATACAGACAAAAGTGTTGTTTTGCCACATCCTGATGCTCCCATAATTACAGTACATTTCCCATATTCAATTTCATTAGAATAATTATTTAATACAATTTTATCGCCATAGCTTTTGCATAATTTTTCTATTTTAATATGCATAATTGTGTTTTCCTTTATTAAGTTTTATATGTGTATTTAGCCTTTTTGTATTACTTTTATTATTTGTATTGTTTTTATTGCTTTTATATTATTTTATATTATTTTATTTTATCATTTTTATTTTATCATTTTTATTTTATCATTTTTATATTATTTCGATTTTTTGCATTATCACCAAGGAGCTTTTTCACGATAAACATGAATATTTTTTCTGACAAAACACTTAATATTACAATAATTACCGTCCATGCAAGCAAATCATCCGTTGCAAGATAAATTTTAGCATTGTGTAGCATTTTTCCGATTGAGCCTTCCGGAACTCCAATTATTTCCGCAGCAACTCCTGCCTTCCACGCCATTCCACAAGTAACGCTTAATGCCGAAATAATAAAAGGTCTAAGCTTTGGAATAATGATATATTTTAAATTTTTATACCACGGAAGTTTAAATACATCTGCCATTTCCTTCATTTTCACATCCTGTGTTTTTAAGCCTTCCAAAACATTTTGATACACAACAGGAAGAACTATGAGAAAAGATATAAAAATTGATAGTTTTTGAACGGATAACCATATAAGACAAATCACTATGAATGATGCAACCGGCACCGATTTAATTGTTATCATCCATGGCCATAATAAATTTTCCACTATATTAAATTTTGAAGCTAACACGGCAAATATTATCCCCAATGTAACCCCGGATAAAAAACCCGCTGTTATGTGATAAAATGTAAACCATATTGAAGCTAAAAAGCCCTGTTCCTTCCATATTGTACACATTCTTATCACAACCTCTATAGGCGAAACAAGCAATATCCTCTGATTTATTACCATTGACAGAATTTGCCAAAAGGCCAGGGCAATTAAAACTGCCCCGGCCTTCTGAATATTTTTCTTATAATCCATAATAGAAATCTTCTCCAGGTATTGAACCACCAACTGACTGTGGATTTTGTTCAAATAGTATTTGTAAATATTTCTCAATCATTGTCTTCATTTCTTCACCGGTTTTATATGTTATATGACATCCCGGCAATGCTTTTTCTGCAATAGGAGCCTTAGCAACAATACCATATTTTTCAATAAGGGCTGCAGCTTCTGATTGATTATTTATTGTATAATTGACTGAAGCTTCATATTCTTCCATAAATTTCTTTACTGCTTCAGGATGAGCTTCAAGAAATTCTGTACGTACAACTGTAACTCCTGTAACGATGCTTCCGTCCGCACCCGCTTCAGTTAAAGCCCATGCGTCATTTAAATCTATAGCTATCCTAAGTCCTTCAACCTGCATCATCGCTGCTGTTGCAAACGGCTGAGGAAGCATTGCGATAGCCTGTTCATCATTTGATACATATGAAAGTGCTTCTGTTGTATCAGCACACCACTGAATTGTAACATCCTTTTCTACGTCTAATCCGTTTTGCTGCAAAATGTACTTTAATGTATATTCCGGTGTAGCGCCTTCACCTGTAGCATATATTTTTTTACCGGCAAGGTCTGATATGGAATTGATACTTTCGCCTCTCTCAACTATATTTAATACTCCGAGTGAATTAATTGCAAGAACCGTAATTCCGCCTTCTGTCTTATTATATACAACCGATGCAAGGTTTGACGGAATTGTTGCTATGTCGAGTTCACCTTGTGATAATGGAGCCACAAATGTTGAAGCATCTGTTGCAAGCTCTGCAAACTCGTAAGTATTTGCAGTCAGATTATTCTCTGAATCATCCATAAGTTTAACCATTCCCATGCCTGTAGGCCCTGACATTGTGCCGATACGAATGCTCGTTGTTGTTTCCTCAGTCTTACCACAACCTGTGAGCATTGTAACTCCAAGAAGTACCGAAAGACATATTGTGCCTAATCTTTTAGTTATTTTTTTCATATTAATCTTCCTTTCTTTGATCTGAGCAATACGCTTTAATCTCAGATTTTTGCTGTATTTGTTTTTGCTGATACACCCTTTATCATACCCAGCTTCCC
>CALZHV010000029.1 GCA_945787485.1 uncultured Lachnospiraceae bacterium | reverse complement strand
ATGAGAAATATATGGAAGAACATGAAAAAGAACAAAAAAAACGGTAGCTTGTTTTATTTAGTATATTGTTGTATAATTACTATGATTTTTTTTGAAAGGATGATATTGTTATGAAAAAGAAAATATATTTGGCAGTGCTCGCAGTTGCACTTTCATGTACAGCATTTGGATGTGGGGTTAAAAAGGTAGAAGATCCTTATGTGGAAATTCGTCAGGATCTTACAGAGTTTGTAAATGAGGAGATAGCTTCAATAGCACCTGAAAGAGAAGAGGCTGTTTCAATCTACAATTCTTATTTTGAAAAGGAAGAGCCAAACAACGAAGAAACTCTTAAGGCTCTTAAGGAAACTGCACTTCCAAAGATGCAGAGCTATCTTGATAAATTAAATGCCATTGAAGTTTCTACTTCTGAGGTTGAGGAGTTGAAAACTCTTTACGTAAATGCTGCTCAGGCACAATATGAAGCGATGACTTTAGCTGTTAGTGCTTTGGAAGAAGAAAATCCGGATTATCTTACTGATGCACAGACAAAGATAGATGAATTTAAGAGCTATCTTACACAATATGAGTCAAAGCTTAAGCTTCTTGCTGCAGATGCAAGTATAACAGTAAACGGTGAGCTTAATTATTCGGATTTGACAGGTGGCGAGGATACACAGGCCGAAACAGAAGCTCAGACAGAAGAAAATACAGAAGAAACATTCCAGATGGAAGACTAATAACAATCTAACAATAATCTAAAAAGGTGGTCATATAATATGTACCACCTTTTTGGATTATAACAAAAGGTGGATTTATGGATAATTACGAAGACAGAATAATAAATGGTTTTTATTTCAAAAGTAAAGCAGAATATGCAAGAGCACAAAAGGAATTGGATACAATAAATCAGATAAAGGAAAAGATGGATACTTCTGATATCAATGCCATAGAACAGATGTATATAAAAATGGTATCAAAAACGTACTTTTCAACTCCTGTCGGACTTTCATTTTTATATGACATGAGAAAGTACATTGAGGATACAACAGGTAACCGTGAGCTTCCATATATTCCTGTGCCCATGCCCAAAAAGGTAAAGGTTAAAGGTGATAATGAACAGATAAAAAAATTAGAGGCAGAAAACGAAAACATTAAATTTTCTAAAAAAATTCTTACCGTAATAATAATTACACTTGCCGTTGTTGTGATAGGAATGTTCTTTATTGCTGCAACAAGCGATAATACAGGTTTTATAAAAAAAGAAGAAAAGATAATAGATAAATACTCTTCCTGGCAGGAAACTCTTGAACAAAAAGAAGAAGAATTAATAAAATGGGAGGAAGAATTGAATAACAGAGAAAAGGAAATAAACGGTAAAGAAAATAAGCAGTAAAAAAATAAGCAGTAAAAAAATAAGCAGTAAAAAAATAAGCAGTAAAAAAAATAAGCAGTAAAGAAAATAAGCAGTAAAAAAACAATTAAAAGATATTTTTCACATATTTATCATATTCAGGTGCTAGTATGAATTATTAAAAGAGTCATATTCTGTAACACTTATAGTGATAAATTAACGGAGGTATAATAATGGACGTAACAAAAATTTTAGTTGTTGATGACGAAAGCAGAATGAGAAAGCTTCTAAGGGACTTTCTTGTGAAAAATAATTATAATGTTATAGAGGCCGCTGACGGAGAAGAAGCGGTTGAGATATTTATGAATACGAAGGATATTTCTCTGATTATACTTGATGTAATGATGCCAAAGCTGGATGGATATGGTGTCGCAGAGGAAATAAGAAAAATATCTAAAGTTCCTATTATCATGCTGACAGCAAAAAGTGACGAAAAGGATGAGCTTAAGGGCTTTGAATATGGTATTGATGAATATATAACAAAACCATTCAGTCCTAAAATTCTTGTTGCAAGAGTGGAAGCAATTTTGAGAAGAAGCAATTCAACAGAGGAAAATGAAATAATTGAAGTGGCCGGAATAGAGATGGATCTTGTTGCACATATCGTAAAGGTGGACGGTAACCCGATAGAATTAAGCTATAAGGAATTTGAATTGTTAAACTATTTTCTTATAAATAAGGGAGTTGCATTGTCAAGAGAAAAAATTCTAAATAATGTCTGGAATTATGACTATTTTGGTGATGCGAGAACAATAGATACACATGTTAAGAAGCTTAGAAGTAAATTAGGAAACAAAGGTGACTATATTAAAACTATATGGGGCATGGGATATAAATTCGAAGTATAAGGTGAGAAGATGAAATTATCAATAAGAACGAAAATTTTTATTATGGTTATTGGTTTTACCTCGTTTATAGTATTTTCATCTTGGTATATCTGTAATGTATTATTTGAAAAAGTATTTGTTCATAATTTGAAATATAACCTTGTATTAACATATCAATCATGTAATGAATTATTTGAAAAGACCGGATTTTCAGATGCTCAAAATGGGGATTTGTATGGAAAAATTGACAATCCGACCGAGGCAATGGTGTTGATTCTTGACAGAATGGAAGGAAAAATTTATACATCAATAAATGATGAAAGTCAGATGATGGATAATTTAAGAAATATAATTAAGTCTGTTGAAGAATCCGATGTTGCCTCGAATAAAGCTATTCCGGGCTCTTATGAAATTACAAAACATCACGATGGATTGTTGAATACGGATTATTATGACCTTGTTGGTGTTTTGGATAATGGATTTATTGTTATAATAAGAAGTCCGCTTGCGCAGATTGAAGGAACTTTGGAAATTGTTACAAAAATGTTCAATGAAATTGTTGTTGGATTGCTTGTTTTCAGCTCTATTTTTATAGTTGGTCTCAGTACCTTTATTACAGCACCATTAAAAAGATTGAGCCATGCAGCAAAGCAGATGAGTAACCTTGAATTTGACGTTAAAGTTCCTGTGTATTCAAAGGATGAGCTTGGTGAGCTTGCGGAGAGTATGAATGATATGTCTTATAAGCTTGAATATACAATTTCTGAGCTTAAGTCTGCAAATGCTGCTCTGCAAAAAGATATTGAGAAGAAAGAGCAAATTGATGACATGCGAAAGGAATTTCTGTCGCACGTTTCACACGAGCTTAAGACCCCGATTGCACTGGTTCAGGGATATGCGGAAGGACTTAAGGATAATCTTTTTGATGATGATGAAAGCAAAGAATACTATACTGACGTTATTATCGATGAAGCTCAAAAAATGAATACACTTGTAAAAAAACTGCTTAATCTCAATGAATTGGAATTCGGTAACACACAGCTTTCCATTGAGAGATTTGAGCTTGTTGGTTTTATCAGGGATGTCATAAATGCTCATGAAATTCTGATTAAGGAAGCAAATGCAAGAGTTGAATTTCAGGAAATAGGACCTCTTTATGTATGGGCTGATGAATACATGATAGAAGAAGTGTTTACGAATTATCTTACAAATGCAATACATTATGTTAATGATGGAGGTGTAATAAGAATATTCTTCAAACACGAAATACCGGGAACGGTAAGGGTTTGTGTATTTAATCAGGGACCTAATATATCAGATGAGGATATAGATAAGCTGTTTGTAAAATTCTATAAGGCTGATAAGGCAAGAACCAGAGAATACGGAGGAAGCGGTATAGGCTTGTCGATTGTGGCAGCCACAATGAAATCTCACGGTAAACAATATGGAGTTTACAATGAGCCGGATGGTGTTGTTTTTTATTTTGATTTGGATGCTAATTTGCTTGAAGATAAGGCTAATTAGTGATAAAATATGACTTAAGCATCGTGTCTTAAAAATGGAGGAGACAAATGAGAAAAAGGATAATTGTTTCTTGTCTTATTCTGGCGATGATTATAACAACTACCGGTTGTGGCAGAATGGTCGAACTAACTGATGAAGAAAATCATCTGATTGCAGAGTATGCGGCTGAGCTGTTGCTTAAGTACAATAAAAAATATGGTTCGAGATACGAAGAATCTGACATTGTTTCGGAGGAGCAGACAACTGAAATGACAGATTCTGAGACAACAACAGAAGTATCTACGGAGACGGAGCTTTCTACAGAGGCGACAACAGAAACAACGGAAGCAACAACAGAGGCTGAGGAAACAACGACAGAGTCTACAACAGAAGAATTTGAACCGATAGATGATATAGTTGTTAATGTTGATAAGGATTACAACATAGCAAAGCTTGCCGGAGAAGATAATATTTCAATAAAATATGCATACTATATGATTTTAGACAAATATCCGTCTTATGATGAAGATGGTGTATATATAGAAATTGAAGCTCAGCAGGGATATAAATTGTGTGTTCTTAAATTCAACGTTGAAAATATAACGAATAGTGAGCAGTATGTAGATTTATATTCGAAGGATATTGATTACAAACTGATTGTAGATAATAAAAGGGCAGCGAAGCCTATGTTTACAATTTTAATAGACGATTTATATACTTATCAGAAAAATATGGAAGGAAGCCTGTTTGAAGAAGCTGTTTTGTTATTTCAGGTATCAGATTCAGTTGCTGAAGATATGAAGGACATAAAATTTTCAGCGGAATATAACGGAAAGAAAGCAGTTATGCAGCTTCAATAGATAAAATCTTGCATATTGTGGGAGGGATAGTATGGACAATAATATTTTGATTGAAAGCGGTACAAATGAACTTGAGGTATTGGAGTTTTTAATAAACGGTAATCATTACGGAATTAACGTCGAGAAGGTTAGAGAAATACTTACATATCAGGAGGTTACTCCTGTTCCGAATTCACATCCGTGCATTGAAGGAATATTTATGCCAAGAGGTGATATAATAACGGTAATCGATTTGTTCCGTGCATTGGGATATGATAATACAAAATAAGGATAAAAAGAGTAATTTCTTTATTGTAACTAATTTTAATAATTTGGATATTGCTTTTGATGTACAAAATGTAATCGGAATTAAAAGAGTATCATGGTCAGATGTTGTTAAACCGGATTCTACGGTAAGTGGTCCGGATACAGGTATTGCAACAGGCATAATCAAAAATTCAGACAATCTTCTCATTATTCTTGATTTTGAAAGAATTGTCGAAGGTATTTGTCCTGAAACAAGCCTTAAGGTTTCTGACCTTGCAGGACTTGAAACGAGAGAAAGAAATAATATACCGATATTAATTGCAGAGGATTCACCTATGCTTAGTCAGCTTATAAAGGATTCACTTAACAAAGCGGGATACACAAAGCTTACGTTAAAGAACAATGGTCAGGAAGCATGGGATTATCTTCTTGAATTGAAGAAGAATAACGGTGTAGATTATGGCGCAAAATGTATTATTACCGATATTGAGATGCCGCAGATGGATGGACATCGTTTGATAAAGCTTGTCAGGGAAACTGAAGGATTGAAGCATATTCCGATTATTGTATTTTCATCACTTATTAATGATGATATGAAGAGAAAGGGCGAGAGACTTGGTGCAAATGCCCAGATAAGCAAGCCTGAAATCGGTAAATTGGTAGATTTGCTTGATTCACAGGTTGCAAGTCAGATTTACGGATAAAAAATAATTATTAATAATTGTGCCGGGAGTTTACAATGCTTCCGGCATAATGTTGTAATAAGATATAAAAGATGTCAGAGAGGTAAGAATATGAAATTACAGGATACAGGAAAAACAAAAGAACAGCTCATAGATACATATAATACCTATTTTTATGAAACATTTAAAAGATTTGATTTTATTGCTGATTCAGCAAAGGATTCATATGTGTTTGATGAAAATGGTAGAGAATACCTTGACTTTATGGCAGGAATAGCTGTTAACAGTGCGGGACATTGTAATAAAAAGGTTGTTGAAGCAATAAAAGACCAATGCGATTTGATTATTCATGCTTCAAATTATTGCTATACAGTTCCTCAAGGTATGCTTGCAGAGTTAATATGTACAAGTATTGGAATGGAAAAGATTTATTTCCAAAACTCAGGTGCCGAAGCAAATGAAGTAATGATTAAACTTGCAAGAAAATATGGCAAGGATAATTTCGGCGAGAACAGATATAAGATAGTCACAGCCAAAAACAGCTTCCATGGAAGAACTCTTGCAACATTGGCTGCAACAGGACAGCCGGGTACGGCTATACAAAAAAATTATGATCCGTTTATACCGGGCATTACATATGCAGATTTTAATGATTTGGCATCATTTGAAGCAGCATGTGACGAAGACACAATCGCAATTATGGTTGAACCTGTTCAAGGTGAAGGTGGCGTTATACCTGCAACGAAGGATTTCCTTGTCGGACTTAGAAAATTGTGTGATGAGAAAAACATGCTGTTGTTGTTTGATGAAGTCCAGACAGGCTGGGGCAGAACCGGTAGTCTGATGTCATTTATGGGATATGGTGTTAAACCTGACTGCGTAAGTATGGCAAAGGCAATGGGCGGCGGTATGCCTATCGGTGCTATGTGTACAAGTGCAAAGCTTGCTCTCACATTCGGACCGGGAGCTCATGGAAGCACATACGCAGGCAATCCTGTATGCTGTGCTGCATCATATGCACAAATTAAGGAAATAATAGATAATAAATTGCCGGCAAATGCTGAGGCAAAGGGTATATATTTTAGAAACATGCTCAAAGAGCTTCCGTATATTAAGGAAGTTCGTGGACGTGGTCTCATGATAGGTGTAGAGTTTACAAAGGATATTGCAACAGATGTAAAATATAATGCTGCTGATGAAGGTCTCCTTATTACAGCCGTTAGACCAAATATAATCCGACTTGTGCCTCCGCTTAATGTTTCTACAGAAGAATGCGATAAAGCTTATGAAATACTTAAATCGGTAATTAGTAAATTATAGATTTGTGTAAATGAAAGGTGGTATTTTTTTATGGAAAGAATAAATGCATGGACAACCTACGATAAAAAACAGCTTCAGGAATTAGAAAAAGTTTCAAAGGATTATCTTAGATTTCTTGATAACGGAAAGACTGAAAGAGAATGTGTTAAGCAGATAGTAAGCATGGCAAAGGAATACGGATATCAGGATTTAGATGAAATAATCAAGTCTAAGACAAAGCTTAAGGCAAATGATAAGGTTTACAGAGTTTGTATGGACAAAACTGTAGTTATGTTCAACATAGGAAGCGACGATTTAGAAGATGGAATGAATATTTTAGGGGCGCATATTGATTCGCCAAGAATGGATGTAAAACAAAATCCTTTATATGAAAGTGAGGATTTTGCTTATCTTGATACTCATTATTACGGCGGAATAAAAAAATATCAATGGGTAGCACTTCCGCTTGCGATTCATGGCGTTGTAGTTAAAAAATCAGGAAAGGTTATAGATATTTCTATTGGAGAAGCAAAAAATGACCCTGTATTCTGCGTATCTGACTTATTGATTCATCTCGCAGGAGAGCAGATGGAGAAGAAAGCAAACAAAGTTATAGAAGGTGAAAATCTTGATATTTTGTTTGGCAGCACTCCGTTGAAGGATGAAAAAAAGGATGCGGTAAAAGCAGGAGTATTAAAAATATTAAAGAGTAAATATAAGATTGACGAGGAAGATTTTATCTCTGCCGAGCTTGAAATCGTGCCTGCAGGAAATGCCAGAGAAGCAGGTATAGATAGGAGCATGATTATGGCTTATGGACAGGATGACAGAGTTTGTGCATTTACATCATTGATGGCAATGTTAGAGGTTGATAATGTTAAAAAGACAACATGCTGTCTGCTTACGGACAAGGAAGAAATTGGAAGTGTCGGAGCAACAGGCATGAGGTCTATGTTTTTTGAAAATTCGGTTGCTGAGCTCATGAATGCAATGGGTAAGTACAGTGAGTTGGCAGTAAGAAGATGTCTTGCGGCATCAAGCATGCTTTCTTCAGATGTTAATGCTGCATATGATCCGCTGTTTTCAAGTGCATTTGATAAAAATAATGCCTCGTATTTTGGAAGAGGTATGGTATTTAGCAAGTTTACGGGCTCAAGAGGAAAGAGTGGATCTAACGATGCAAATGCAGAATACATTGCAAAAATCAGAAAAATGATGGATGATAATAATATATGTTATCAGACTGCAGAACTTGGAAAGGTAGATGTAGGTGGCGGTGGAACTATCGCATATATCCTGTCATTATACGGCATGGAGGTTATAGATTGTGGTGTTGCCGTTTTAAATATGCATGCACCATGGGAAATTACATCAAAGGCAGATGTATTTGAGACATTAAAGGGATATAAAGTATTCCTCACTGAAGCTTAACAGGGAAATAATATATGGTAAAAAAACAGGCTGAGAAATTTATAGCGATAATTATGGCATTCCTTATGGTATGCCTTTTTGTCGTGCCGTCTGAACATACAGCATATGCAAAAAACTCATTTTCCTCAGAATATGAGCAGACTGTCATAAATCAGTCGGATGGTCTTGAGGGAAGTGAAATAAATTGTATTTATCAATCTTCTTCAGGTTACATCTGGGTTGGAACAAAGAGTGGATTGTACAGGTCAAGCGGGCAGAAGTTTCAAAGTATAAATTTGTGGGATACAGAGCAGTCGGATGTGTATGATATCAATTGCATATACCAGGACTATGAAGGAAGAGTGTGGGTTGGAACTGACAACTATGGTTTGTTCTATATTGAAAATGGTAAAAATCATCATCTTCTCAATGAATACTATGAAGGCATTAAAACAATTAATGGAATATGCGGAACAGAAGACGGAAGATTATATATTGCTACGACACAGGGATTATTTACTAATTTTACGGATGAAGAAGGCAATTTGGGATTAGAACAGATAGAAATTGAGAATACATTAAATGATGAATTCGATAAAATAGTAACTTTGAACAATAATGTCTGGGCATTAAGTAATAATAAAATTTATCTTGTGAATAATGGGAATCATGTATTTACAATCGACTGCCAGAAATATATTGAGGATGAAATAATTAGTCTTGAAGCAATTGACGGTTCTGTATATTGCGGAACAGCGTCTAATAAGCTGATTAAGTTTACGAGCCGTGCGAGCTATCGTATTATTGATACAAGTATAAACGGAATCAATGCCATTATGAAGGATGATTCTGAAAAAATCTGGGTATGCGGAGATAATGGTATAGGATATATTAATAGCAAAAACTATTATGTTAAAGTTAATGATTTAAAAATTGACAGCTATATTACAGATATACTTCAGGATTATGAAGGTAATTACTGGATTGCTTCATCAAGAATGGGCTTACTTCTCCTTTCAAAGAGTAAATTCATTGATTTTAATACTGACTCAGGCTTGCCTGAAACAATGGTAAACTGTGTATTTAATGAAGATAATTTAAAATATGTTGGTTCTGATGACGGACTTATGATATATGACGAAACAGACAGTTCCATTGATAATGAATTGACACAAATGCTTACAGGTACAAGTATACGTCATATATCTAAGGATAAAAATGATACGCTATGGATTTCTACATACAGAAGATTCGGAGTAGTACGTGTTGATGCTGAAGGAAATATTATTAATATAAGTAAAAACGCCGGACTTCCAAGTATGGTTGTCAATTGCACACTGCCATTATCTAATGGAAATGTGGCAGTTGCTACTGATGAAGGAATTGCCATTCTTTCTTCGGAGGGTGATGTTTTAAATACATATGAGAGAAAAAACGGCATTACAAATACTAATGTATTATGTCTTTATGAAATGAATGATGATTCGCTCATGGCCGGAACGGAAGGTGGCGGATTATTTGATATTTCATTGAGTACAGGCAAGGTAAGTAATTATACAATTGAAAACGGACTTAATTCAAATGTTGTTACCGTAATAAAAAAAGGTGCTGACGGAATCTGGATTGGAACTGACAGCGGACTCTGTTTCTTTAATGATACATTCAGGTCAATTAGCAATATCGAGTATTCCAACAGTATATATGATATTGTGGTAAATGAGAATCAGATGTGGATTATAGGCTCAAAGGGTGTGCTAAATACAACAGAAGAAGAGCTTTTGAGCAGTCAGGGCTTGTCATCGAGATATTTTGATGAAAATGATGGCTTAAACAGAGCAATAAATTCATTTAGTCATACTGTTATAGCTGACGGACTCTTGTACATTTGCTGTAATACAGGTTTATATGTGATAGATACCGGAAATATACCATATAATCAGGTTGCACCTAAAATAAGCGTAAATGCAGTAGATGTAGATGGTGTAAGATATGAATTTGGTGATTTTGTAAATGGTCTTAAGGTTGATTCGGATACATCACGAATTACGATAAGCTTTGCAGTGTTTAGTTACAGTAACAGAGATAATATAAATATTGAGTATTACCTTAAAGGATTTGATGTGGATCCGATTGTAATAAGCGGTTCTGATAACCTGGAGGCTGTCTATACAAATCTTGATGGCGGAGATTATGAATTTACAATAAGTGCAACTAACGGCGATGGTGTATTGAGTGAATCAAGCGTTACATTTGCTATTGAAAAAGAAAAAGGTTTATGGGAAAATCCTGCTCTTATCACAATGATTGTGCTTATAATTGTGGGTATTATTCTGTTGCTGTTTTTCTCGATTTTAAATATAAGAAAAAAGCTTATTTCAAAAAATACTGCACTTGAAAAGCTTTCAAAGGAGCATGAGGTTGCTGTTAAATCAAGTAGTGCAAAAAATGATTATCTTGCCAATATGAGTACAGATATAAAAATACCTGTAAATGCGATAATGGTTAAGGCGAATGAACTGCTTCATGTAGTTGAGGAGGATAATCCATATCGTGGTGAGATAGAAAGCATATATGATACAGGAAAAAGTATAGTTGATAAAATTGATGATATTATTCTTCTTGCTAAGATAGAAGCAGGAAGAATTGATGTGATAGAGGACAATTACTCCATAACAGATTTGCTTTGTGATATTTCTGATTATGCAATAGAAAAAATAGACAAAAAGGGAATAAAGTTCTTTGTTGAGGTTGGAGACCCTTTGGTTGACAAAGTATATGGAGATTACGAGAAAATCAAAGATATTCTCATAAGAATTGTAGATAATGCAATTAAATATACAAAAGAAGGTTCGGTTACATTATCGGTGGATTGTTATGAGATGTCAGACAAATTTGAAAGAAAAAATTTGGCAAATTATATATTCACTGTTTCGGATACAGGAAATGGAATATCGCAGGACAGAATTAATGATTTGTTTGAAGTATACAATATTGTCGATAACGTAAAAAACAGTTATCAGTCTAACAGCGGAATGGGGCTTGCTATTGCCAAAGGATTTGCAGATATGCTTGGAGCAGATATTCAGGTTGAAAGCGTGTATGGAGCAGGCTCAACATTCACTGTGACAATGAATCAGAAAATAGTCGGTAACGCAGGCAAGGCAAGAAATGTTATTAAGATTGACGAAACTGTTTCGCAGGCGGATGTGGATAAATTATGGTTGCCGGATGTAAATGCTCTTTTGGTTGACGACGAAGAAATAAGCACAGAAGTGGCTGTCAAGGTACTTTCACAATTTGAAATGAAGGTCGATATTGCTTCATCAGGAATAAGTGCTATTGATATGGTAATAAATAATCATTACGATATTGTATTTATGGATTTATCGATGCCTGTCATGAATGGTATCGATGCAATGACTGAAATTCGTGAACTTGACGGCGATGGATATTCTGTATTGCCGATTATTTTGATGGAAGATGACAAGGCCAAGTATCTTGAGGCAGGTTTTACTGACAGTGTTGTAAAGCCTTTAGATTCGAGAAGACTGGCTGCCATATTAAAGGATTGTCTGCCGGAAGAGAAGATTAAGGAAAAAGCAACCGATATAGAAAAATATATTATGGAATCAAGATTTGCTGAAGGTATGCTTGAATTAGATGAATATATATCTGTTGAAAGCGCAATCATGAAAATTGGAGGAAGCATAGAAGTATTCAACAAGCTTATCAATGCTTATTATAATCAGAATAAAAATGCGCCGGATGAACTTACGGTTTCAATAAAGAAAAACATGAGAGTGTTTAAAACAAAGATTCATAGTCTCAAAACAATGAGTTTAAATATCGGTGCTTATGCAATTTCACAACAGGCAACAAAGATAGAGGCTGCAATAAATATAGGTAACAAAGATTATGCGGTAAATCTGCTTGATGATTTTACTATTCAGCTTTCGGATACTTTGAATGCGTTGGAAAATTATCTGCAATTTATTGACAGCATATCAGGAATTTCTGATGAAGAATATTCATCACGCAGGGCATCACTTGACAAAAACTATAATTATGATGAAGAAATTGATAATAATTATAAAAATGATGCCGAAAAAACTGATACTGATGTAGCAAATACGGAAGTCGTTAATAGTGATAATATTGTACAAATAGATATTTCTACATTGGAAGAAATAAAATATTGTGCGTTGGATAACGATTTTGAAAATGTAGATATTAATCTTAAAAAATTAATGTCAGTTTCATATAAGGGCGAAGATGCTGAGTTTATGAAAGTATTAAAGGATGCTGTCGAAAAACGTGAGGTTGAAGTAATAAACGAACTAATTGGAACTTATATGGATTTAAAAATGTAAAATAAAAAAGATATCCCTAAAAGGATATCTTTTTTTAAATAAAAAGAGCGCGAGACGGGGATCGAACCCGCGACCCCCTCCTTGGCAAGGAGGTGCTCCACCACTGAGCCACTCGCGCATGTCTTAACGACAAGACATATGTTACCATGTTGATTTAATATTGTCAACTATTTTTTTGAAAAGTTTATATTTTTTTCATGAAAAGCAAAAAACAGGTAAAATAAGTAAAACTATTGTTAAAAACAGACATTGAATTTTAAAATTGCTTTGCTATAATTGATTTGTAATTAGTAATTAATAATAATTTGTAACCAAAAATCATATTTTGTGTAAATAATAAAAAATTATTTCGACAAATCATGACAATATGAGAAGGTAAAAATATGAAAGAAAAAATATCATTATTATTATCAAAAATAAAATATGCATATAAATATTCTATCCATTCATGGATATTTAAATGTTTTGCTATAGCATTTTTAATGGAAATTGTTTTGGAAATGCTTGGACGAAGATCTGTGTTTGCGGGCTTTTCATTCATGATAACTTCGCCTATTGTTTTTATTTATAATGTTTCCATAATTTTCTTTACTTTTTTATTTGCTTTATTTTTGAGAAAGAGAATATTTGGACTAATAATAATAGGAGCAATATGGTTAGGCTGCGGTATAGTCAATTTTATTGTTCTCGGTTTTAGAGTAACGCCGTTTGCAGCCATAGATTTCCTTATGCTTAAGGATACTATTAGTATGATAGATATATATTATACAAAATTTCAGCAGATTATTATCGTTGTAGTTTTGATTATTGCAATTGTTGGAATTGTATTCTTGTTCAAAAAAACACCACGATTTGAAGGTCGTAGAAATGTTATTAGTATAATGGCACTTTGCATTTTTGCATGGATTGCTGTATTAGGGCTTACTAATTTTGGAGTTGCTCATAATGTAATATCAGATGACTTTGCCAATCTTGGAACCGCATATAAAGATTATGGATTTGCATATTGTTTTACAAACAGTATCGTTGATAACGGCGTTTCAGAGCCGGAAAATTACAGTGAAGAAAGCATGAATGAGATAAAGCAGGAATTAGATTTGATAAAGCCTGAGGGGAAAGAAAAGAAACCAAACGTTGTATTTATACAGCTTGAATCATTTTTTGACCCTAAGGGGGTAAAAGGCTTAGAGCTTGAGAGTGATCCGGTACCTAATTTTACAAAATATAAGGAAATGTATCCATCGGGATATTTGACGGTGCCTGCTCTGGGTGCAGGAACTGCTAATTCAGAATTTGAGGTTCTTACAGCCATTAAATCTTCGTATTTCGGAGCCGGAGAGTATCCTTATAAAACAACCGTAAATAGTGTTCCGGTTGAAGGAATATGCAGCGTTTTGAAAAATGAGGGCTATGGAGCATATGCTATTCACAACAACAGATCATCCTTCTATGACAGAAAAAATGTATACGAGCAGATGGGATTTGATGCATTTATTTCTTTGGAGTATATGTATGATATAGAAAAAACATCAACCGGTTGGGCTAAGGATTATACACTTGTAAATGATATAATGAAGTGTTTAAAGGATACAAAGCAGACGGATTTGGTTTATACAATCAGCGTTCAGGGACACGGTCGATATCCTACAGAACCGGGTGGATATGATGAACATGTAAAACTCACATATGATGTTCCTGAAGTCGAGGAACAATTCAGATACTATGTTAATCAGATTTACGAGATGGATGAAATGATAGGAAAACTTGTAAATGAATTGGATGAATATGGTGAAGATTATGTTTTGGTTTTATACGGAGACCATCTTCCGACTTTAGATATTACTGAAGAGCAGTTGCCTGACAGCACACTTTTCCAGACAGAATATGTAATTATTAACAATATTGATATAAAAATGGAAGATGAGGATATTGAGGCTAATCAGCTGTCGGTTAAGGTTTTAAATGCACTTAATATGCCGCTTTCTTATCCTGAAAAAGCACATCTTGCATATTCAGGTAATGAACTTGACGAAAAGCTTACGCTGATTACGTATGATATGCTTTTCGGCAAAAAATACCTGTATGACGGAAATAATGCTGTAGATGAAAATGTTATGAAAATGGGTGTTTCCGATATACTGATTACTAATGTAAAAAATGAAGAGGAACATGTGGTGATATCGGGAGATATGTACAATACATTTTCGCATGTTTATGTCAATGATGATGAAAAGGACACAATGTACATTGATGAAAATACATTGATTATACAGGATTATCTTCTTAGCCCGGGAGATGAAATAACTGTTAAACAGGTTGATAAATCACATCATATTTTGAGCAGTACAGATGTTTATGTATATAGTGAATAAAATGTGTATTACAAAAAAAGACAAACAAAAACAACTGATAAATAAACAAATTAATGATACACTAAAAAATAACTAAAAAACAAACAAATAATTATGTAAAAAAATTATGCAAAAAAGGTGTAATATTTATTTGAATAGTGGGACGAAATGTAGTATAATATCGTTATATTTGTATTTAGGCTGATTAGGATTGGATTTTAATCTTATAATCGCCGTAGGTTAATAAAAATATTAGAGAAGAGGTTAGCAATGATACCAGCTATTGATGTTAGACATATAAATCCATTTTTACAATCGAGTATTTCAATTGTTGAGAGTGTAGCATCTGTAAAGATGACTGTAGGAAAGCCGCAGAAGACAGATTTTTTTTTCAAGGATATGACATATGCTATTCAGGTTGGTGTCGTAGGTGAGATGAAAGGACAGGTTATAATTGCCATCTCAGAAGATAATGCCAAAGATATTGCTTCTAAGATGATGTATGGTATGCCTGTTAATGAGTTAGATGATATGGCATGTTCTGCTCTTAATGAGCTAAGTAACATGATTATGGGTAATACTGCGACTATTTTCTCAACATTAGGTATTCTCATTGATATTACACCACCGCTTGCTGTTCATGGAGCAGATCTTCAGTTAAAATCAGATATTGAAGGGATTAAGGTTCCGCTGTTAAATGACGGTAAGGAATATATCGGTTTATATATTTGTGTTCTTGAAGATAAATAATGGTTGACACATAAACTGTTAGGTGTTATATTATCGATAATTTATAAATAAGCAAAGAAAAATGTTGTATATATATACAACATTTTTTGTATATATAACTTAAGCATAATAGAAAGGGAGAGAAAAAATGGGAAAAATTATTGGCGAAGGCATAACATTTGATGATGTCCTTTTAGTTCCACAATTTTCAAGTGTGATTCCAAACGACGTTATCCTTACAACACAATTGACAAAAAAGATAAAGCTAAATATTCCGCTTATGAGTGCAGGTATGGACACTGTAACAGAGCATAGAATGGCTATAGCCATGGCTAGGCAGGGTGGTATAGGTGTTATTCATAAGAATATGTCTATACAGGCGCAGGCTGAAGAGGTTGATAAGGTAAAAAGGTCGGAAAATGGAGTTATTTCAGATCCGTTTTCTCTTTCACCTGATCATACATTAGATGATGCGGACAGGCTTATGGCAAAATTTAGAATTTCAGGTGTACCTATTACTGAAGACGGAAAACTTGTTGGTATCATAACTAACAGAGATTTAAAATTTGAAACTGACTACTCAAAGAAGATTAAAGAGTCTATGACATCAGAAAATCTTATCACGGCAAAAGAGGGAATTACTCTTGAAGAAGCAAAGGCAGTGCTTGCTTCTGCCCGTAAGGAGAAGCTGCCAATTGTTGATGATAAGGGTATGTTAAAGGGACTTATCACAATAAAGGATATTGAAAAGCAGATTAAATATCCGAATGCTGCTAAGGATGCACAGGGAAGATTGCTTTGTGCAGCGGCTGTAGGTGTTACACCTGATATTTGTGACAGAGTAGATGAGCTTGTAGCAGCAAAGGTTGATGCAATTGTAATCGATACAGCTCACGGACATTCAGAAAATGTACTTAAGACTTTCAAGA